>JAKAUH010000757.1 GCA_021818605.1 Planctomycetota bacterium | reverse complement strand
GACGAGTTCCGCCCCACTGTTCCGAGAACGGGAATGGCTGCCCGGCCCCACCCATCTGACTCGATGGCCAGAACATCGGCATGTAGATCTTGGATGCGTCGGCGTCGCTCGTTGTCGGCGAGTCAGCAGATCTATTGAACTCGAAAATTTTTAATCGAAAGAGAAGTCCGAGCCCGTTCGGTCCGAGCAACGAGGCCAGTTCGTCGAACAGCTCTTTGTCCTCTCGCCACATGTAGATGAGGCGCAGGCCGACCGAGTCGGTGAGGGCGGCCTCGTCTTGGTACTTGATGTACCAGTCGTTGTATTGCTGTTCCGTCACGAAGTCACTGAACCTCCCCCGCTCCTCGAGGGCATAGTAACGGACGCCCGCGAAGAACGACCTGATCGCCGACAATGGCGAGTGGAGCGCGTCGCTTTCCGGGAGCAACGACAGGAGGGCCGCGAGCGACGGCGTCGTCTTGGCGACGAGAATCGGCTCCGTTCGGTCGCGGACTGCGATCTTCTCACCATCCCGCCGGAAGAGGTCGGCTTCGGCTCCTCCATCGGTCACAACTGCTAGACGATCGGACAACGCGAGAGGGAGCCTGACCGCCGCCGTAGTCGGAAGCGGGACCGTCAGACTGTAGGAATACCGGGTGCCTTCCAGTTCGAAGAGGGCGCGGACGGAAACCTCGTCTAAGTCATCCATCGCATTGCCGGCAGCAGCGACCTTCACCGGACCAGTCGAGATGGAAGAATGAGCGACCCACTCGATGCATTTCAGCAAGTTAGTCTTGCCAACGCCATTCTTTCCGACGATTGCGCAAATAGATTCGGGAAACTCAACGATGGCCGAGTAACATGATCGAAAATTTTTTACAAATATTTGTCTAAGCATGTTTGTGTGTCTCGATCGAGGCTGCACAATTCGACGAAGGCCGATTTGCCCGTTCGCGTCCGGGCATGCCACATTCTACCCGACGTCCGCCGCGCGGTCCAAGCAACCTTGGCCCAGGCCTTCAGGCCCTCTCACACCGAGAGACGTGACGGAGCCACCAGGGGCACCAAGGCCGGGCCTTTCGGCGATTGAAAGCCTGAGGTACTTGAGAATTCGGCGGTTTGGCAACCCGGCAGGGCTCTGGCGCGGTCGTCCTGTTCGCCCGGCCTCGGGGAGCCGTGAACAGCCCCGATCGTTGGCGCAATCATACCATGCTCGTCGGGCGTGTGCAGACGTTGGGTACTGCTCCGCCGGTCGCCTTCGCCCCGCTTCGCTCGATTGGCAACCGGCCGGCTTCGCGGCTTAGGCCCATCACCCCGTCAGCTCGCTCGCCCGCTTGATCTTCGCGGGCTTGCCCAGCGTCAGGTAGGCCGCCGCCGCCCTGTTCAGGAAGGCCTCGAAGCCATCCGTCTCGAAGTCGGCCAGGCTGTGGCCGACGATCGTGATCTCCTGGAACGGGCCCAGGTCGTTGATCCGCAGCCGAGGCACGTTGCTCAGCACGGGCGGCTCAACCTGGTGGAACGGCACCAGGGCCAGCAGCTTCTCGACCGCGCCGGCGCGGAACGTTCCCTTCGGTACGAAGAACCGCAGGGTCACCACCCACTCGGCCGAAGTGGTTGCGTGGAAGAACGGGAACGCCGCCTTGATCTCGTCGGTCGCCTTCACCCGCACCACACCGCGCTGGCCCCACTCCGTCGGTGCGAACCCGCCCTTCCCCGCGGCCTCGATCCGGTCCGCGATCGTTGACAGGATCCGGCCGTCCCACCGCGACGGGCGGCCATTCGCCGCGACGCGGTCGTTCGTGTGCCACTTGCGGCCATCGGCTTCCCAGGGGGCTTTGGCCTCCTGGTTGTCCGTGGTCCGTTGTCCGTGGTCCGTTGCGGGGGATGGCGTCGCTTGCGGGCCGCGGCGGGCTGTCTCGGCCGATTCGCCGGAGGCCATCTTCTTCCAGGCTTTCAGATCGAAGCGGGGACGCTCGGCATGCGGGCCGGCCTCGAGGACCGGCTTCAGGAACCGCGCCGTGTGGCCCTGGCCCTGGGCGACGACCGCCTCGGGCGTCCCCTCGGCCACCAGGTCGCCGCCGTTCAGGCCGGCCTCGGGCCCGAGGTCGATGATCCAGTCGGCCGTCTTGATCACGTCGAGGTTGTGCTCGATGACGACCACCGTGTTGCCCAGGTCGGCCAGCCGGTGCAACACATCCAGCAGCTTGCGGACGTCGTCGAAGTGCAGGCCCGTGGTTGGCTCATCCAGGATGTACAGCGTTCGCCCCGTGTCGGGCCGGGCGAGCTCGGCGGCGAGCTTCACGCGCTGGGCCTCGCCGCCGGAGAGCGTCGCGGCCGACTGGCCGAGCGACACGTAACCCAGCCCGACGTCGGAGAGCGTCTGCATGATCCGCCGGACCTTCGGCACGCTGTCGAACAGCTCGAGCGCCGCGTCGACCGACATCGCCAGCACGTCGGCGATCGACTTGCCGCGGAACTTCACGGCCAGGGTCTCGGGCGTGTAGCGCTGGCCGTTGCAGGCGTCGCAGGTGATCCAGACATCCGGCAGGAAGTGCATCTCGATGCGTTTCTGGCCGTTCCCCTCGCAGGCCTCGCACCGGCCGCCGGGCTGGTTGAAGCTGAACCGACGCCCCGTGTAGCCGTGAACGCGCGCCTCGGGGAGCTTGGCGAACAGCTCGCGGATCAGTTCGAAGGCGCCCGAATAGGTCGCCGGGGTCGAGGTCGGCGTGCTGCCCAGCGGCGTCTGATCGACGCTGATGACCTTGTCGACCCGGTGCAGGCCCTCGATCGCCTCGTGCGCGCCGGGGGTCAACTGGGCGCGGTGCAGGGTCCGCGCGGCGGCCTTCCAGAAGATGTCCTCGACGAGCGAGCTCTTGCCCGAGCCCGAGACGCCCGTCACCACGGTGACGACTCCGAGCGGGAAGCGGACGTCGAGCGTGCGGAGGTTGTGCTGCCGCGCGCCCTTGACTACGATCGCCGGGACATTGTCCTCGGCCGCGGCCGGCCGCCGGTTGGTCGGTACGGGGATCGCCGCCTTGCCCGAGAGGTACTTGCCGGTCAGCGACTCGTCCGAGCCCTCGACCGTCGCGGGCGGGCCGGCGGCCATGATCCGGCCGCCGCCGTCGCCCGAGCCGGGGCCGAAGTCGATCAGGTGGTCGGCCGCCTCGATCACCTCGCGGTCGTGCTCGACGAGGACCAGCGTGTTGCCCAGGTCGCGCAGATGCCGGAGCGCTCCGAGCAGCCGGTTGTTGTCGCGCGGGTGCAGGCCGATCGTCGGCTCGTCGAGGACGTAGACAACGCCCGTCAGCCCGCTGCCGATCTGGCTGGCCAGCCGGATGCGCTGACTCTCGCCGCCGGAGAGCGTCGGTGTGCCGCGGGCCAGGTTGAGGTAGTCGAGCCCGACATCTACGAGGAATGACAGTCGGTCGCGGACCTCGCGCACCAGGTCGCCGGCGATGTGCCGTTCGTCCGCGCTCAGGGGCAACTCGTTGAAGAAGTTCAGCGCCCGATCGAGCGGCCATCGGCTGATCTGGTCGAGCGTGAAGCCCTGGAACCGGACCGCGGCCGAGTCGTCCCGCAGTCGGGCCCCCATGCAGCCGGCACACGGCACGTCGTCGACCATCCCCTGAAGCTTGTAGCGATAGACGAACGAGACGCGGCCGGCCTCCTCGATCGCCGGGAACAAGCCCTTGTACTGGAAGGCGAATGCTGGTCCTGGCCCGGTGACCTGATACCAGGTGTCCCCCGTTCCGTGGAGGATGATCCGCCGGGCGCGGCCATCCAGGTCGTCGAAGGGCGTGGAAATATCAAAACCCTCCTCGACTGCGATCGCGGCGATCATCCGGGCGAAGTCGGGGTTCGCGGCGAAGTCAGGCCAGACGGCGACCGCCCCCTCGCGCAGGCTGAGCCGGCCGTCGGGCACCAGCACGGTCGGATTGGCGCCGTGCTGCACGCCCAGGCCCTGGCAGATCGGGCACCAGCCGAGCGGGCTGTTGAACGAGAAGTGGTGCGGCTGCAATTCGTCGAAGCTCCGGCTGCATTTGTCGCAGACGCGGTGCTGGCTGTAGCGGTCGACCGGCCAGGATTTCTCGCGGTTCTCGTCCCCCACGCGGGCGATGTGCACCACGCCCTTGCCCAGGTCGAGCGCCGACTCGATCGAGTCCGCCAGCCGCGAGCGTGTCGACCGGCGAACCACGGCGCGGTCGACCACCACCTCAACCCTGTGCTTGCGGCGGTGAGTCAGCTTCGGGGGTTTGTCCAGCTCGACCGACTGGCCGTCGACCCGCACCCGGGCAAATCCCGAGGCGCGCAGCTCGTCCCACAGTTCCTCGTATGTCTCATTATCGCGGCGCTCGAGGGGCGCCATCACATAGATCTTCGACCCCTCGGGGAGGTGCAGCACCTTCTCGACGATCTCGTCGGCCGTCTGGGTGCCGATCGGGACGTTGCACTTCGGGCAATAGAGTTGCCCCAACCGGGCGAACAGGATGCGCAAATAGTCGTGGATCTCGGTCACGGTGCCGACCGTCGAGCGCGGGCTCTTGCTCGTGGTCTTCTGCTCGATGCTGATCGCCGGCGACAGGCCCGTGATGCGCTCGACCTTCGGCTTCTGCAAGGGAGCCAGGAACTGGCGGGCGTAGCTCGATAGGCTCTCGACATAGCGCCGCTGCCCCTCGGCATACAGCGTGTCGATTGCCAGCGAGCTCTTCCCCGATCCACTCGGCCCGCTGCACACGGTCATCTGGTCGCGGGGGATATCCAGGTCGATCCCCTTGAGGTTGTGCTGCGCGGCCCCTCGGATCTCGATGGCCCGCAGACCCTCCTCCGACGATGCCTCGGACTTGCCGTTCTTCGCGGCCTTCTTCGACGCGGCCGGCTTGCGCTTTCGCTTCGGCGCTTTCGCGGCCTCGGCGGCGCGCTCGAAGAGTTTTTTGAGTGCCTGGCCGGTGTGGCTCTCGTCGACCTCGGCGACCTGCTCGGGCGTGCCCTGGGCGATCACGCGGCCGCCGCCGGCGCCGCCATCGGGCCCCATGTCGATGATCCAGTCGGCCGTCTTGATCACGTCGAGGTTGTGCTCGATGACGACCACGGTATTCCCCTGCGCGGTGAAGCCGTGCAGGACCTCGAGCAGCTTGCGGACGTCGTCGAAGTGCAGGCCGGTGGTCGGCTCATCGAGGATGTACAGCGTCTTGCCGGTCCCTTTTTTCACCAGCTCGCGCGCCAGCTTGATCCGCTGCGCCTCGCCGCCGGAGAGCGTCGGCGACGGCTGGCCGAGCTTGAGGTAGTCGAGCCCGACGTCGTGCAGGGTCTGGAGCATCCCCGAGATCTTCGGCATGTTGGCGAAGTGCTCGAGCCCCTCCTGCACGTCCATGTCGAGGACGTCGCTGATGCTCTTTCCCTTGAAGCGCACCTGAAGTGTCTCGCGGCCGAACCGTTTCCCCTGGCAGACCGGGCAGGTGACCCAGACATCGGCGAGGAAGTCCATCTCGAGCTTGTTCGAGCCGTTCCCCTCGCAGGCCTCGCACCGGCCGCCGGCGACGTTGAAGCTGAACCGCCCCGGCGCATAGCCGCGGGCCTTGGCCTCAGGCACGCGGGTATACAGGTCGCGGACCTGGTCGAACAGCTTGATGTACGTCGAAGGATTCGAACGCGGGGTCCGCCCGATCGGCGCCTGGTCGATGTCGATGACCTTGTCGAGCTGGTCGATCCCGTCGATCCCATCGTGTTCGCCGGGCTCGGTGATCGCGCCATTCAGGTCGCGCGCCAGCGCCTCACGGAGGATGTCGCCGACGAGCGAGCTCTTCCCCGAGCCGGATACGCCCGTCACGCAGATGAACAGGCCCAGGGGAAACGAGACGTCGATATTCTTGAGGTTGTGCTGCCGGGCGCCTCGAACGGTTAGCACGCGGCCGTCGGGGGTCTTGCGCGTCTCGGGGATCGGGATGGTCCGCCGGCCCGAGAGATACGCGCCGGTCAGGCTCTGCTCGGCGCGTGCCAGGTCGTCGATGGTTCCCTCGGCGACGACCTCGCCGCCCTTGACGCCCGGCCCCGGTCCGAAGTCGACCAGGTGGTCAGCGGCGCGCATCGTGTCCTCGTCGTGCTCAACGACGACCACGGTGT
This sequence comes from Planctomycetota bacterium, assembly GCA_021818605.1. Classification (GTDB taxonomy): domain Bacteria; phylum Planctomycetota; class Planctomycetia; order Isosphaerales; family Isosphaeraceae; genus JAKAUH01. Next base: position 7,793 of record JAKAUH010000757.1, on the reverse strand, counting down.
TCCCCAGCCGGGCGAGGCGCCGGAGGGTCAACAGCAGCCGGTCGTTGTCGCGCGAATGCAGGCCGATCGACGGCTCATCCAGGATGTACAGCACGCCCACCAATCCCGCCCCGACCTGGCTGGCCAGCCGGATGCGCTGGGCCTCGCCGCCCGACAGAGTCGGCGCGGCGCGATCGAGCGTCAGGTAGTGCAACCCCACGTCGATGAGGAACGTCAGCCGGGCGCGGATCTCCTTGAGCAGCTCCTCGGCGATCGTGCGCGAGATGGGGTCGAGCGGGATCGCGTCGACCGAGCGGCCGTCGGCATCGCTGGTGTCACCCGCGGCGAGTCCCTCGAAGAAGCGGGCGACGTCGCCGACCGGTAGCGCGCCCAACTCCACCAGGCTCTTGCCGCCGACGGTGACGGCCCGCGCGCGGGGATTGAGCCGCGAGCCGTGGCAGTCGGGGCAGACGACGCTCTTCATGTAGGGCTCGAGCTGGGCGCGGGTCGGTCCGCCCGAGACACCCTTGTATTTCTCCAGCAATTCGCTGGCGACGCCCGGCCACTTTTCAGCGTGCGACCAGACCTTGCTCTTGCTATTCCAGCGCTGGACGATCACCCGGTCGCTCGTGCCATACAGCCAGGCGCGTCGCCATTTCTCGTCGAGGTCGCGCCAGCGCCCCCTGAGCATCTTTCCCTTCGGCGGGCCGTCCGGGTCCGATTCGAGATTGGCGGCGACGCCCTCGAACAGGTGCCGGCGCCACTTGCCCATCTCCTTGACAGGCCCGAGCGGCGCGATCGCGCCGTCCCACACCGAGAGGTTCGGATCCGGGACAAGCAACTCGGGGTCGAAATCATGCCGGACGCCCAGGCCGTCGCACCCCGGGCACATCCCCTGCGGGCTGTTGAAGCTGAATAGCTGCGGGCTGGGCGGGTCGAAGCCGATGCCGCACGAGGCGCACGCGTAGCTGGACGACAGCAACTGGTCCGGCCGGCCCTCCGCGGCGACGATCACCGTCCCCTCGCCGAGCTTGAGCGCCTGCTCGACGGCTTCCGACAGTCGGGTGCGGATCGAGGCCCCATCGTCGCCGATTTTGAGCCGGTCGACGACGACCTCGATGTTGTGCTTGATCTGCCGGTCGAGCGCCAGGTTATCGGAGAGATTGACGACCTGGCCATTGACCCGCGCCCGCAGATACCCCGCGCGGGCCAGCTCGGCGAAGAGATCCCGGTATTCCCCCTTCTGCCCACGCACCACGGGCGCCAGCACGAGGAACCCGGTGCCGGCGGGCACGTCCTGGAGGATCCGCGCGATGATCTGCTCGCGGGTCTGCGCGGCCACCAGACGGCCGCAATTGGGGCAATGACCCTGCCCCACGCGGGCGAACAGCACGCGGAGATAGTCATTGATCTCGGTGATCGTGCCGACCGTCGAGCGGGGATTCCGACCGCCGGTCTTTTGCTGGATCGAGATCGACGGGCTGAGGCCGTCGATCCGATCGACCTGGGGCTTGGGCATCTGGCCGAGGAACTGGCGGGCATAGCTCGAAAGGCTCTCGACATACCGCCGCTGCCCCTCGGCATACAGTGTGTCAAACGCCAGCGAACTCTTCCCCGAGCCCGACACGCCCGTCAGGCAGATCAGCCGGCCCCGCGGCAGGGTGAGCGACACGTCGCGAAGATTGTGCTCGCGCGCGCCCCGGATGACGATGTCCGATGCGGCCATCCCTGGTTGGTCCCCTCCGTTGCAAGGAATCTTCGCCGATCGATCGGGACAGAACTTTTAGTATACACGTGTCGCCATGGGTTGTCCATCCCGACTCGAAGCTCGAACAGGGCTTCCTGGTTAGCCCAGCTTTGTTTACAATAATGCTCGTTCGCGTTGACAATGTGATGGTTATTGGTTGACAATATGGAGCGTCATCCTTGGAAAAGGCATCTGGCGAGGACATCCGGAAGTTCATCATCGAGCAGGTCTCGACGAATCCGGACGACATCTCGAAGGTGACGGCCGAGCGATTCGGCATCACGCGCCAGGCGGTGCATCGCCATCTCAAGGCGTTGGTGGACGAGGGCACCCTCGAGGCGACCGGGCAGACGAGGCGGAAGCGGTATTCGCTGAAGGTCCAGGAATTCGAGGAGACCCTATCTCTCGCGGAGAACCGGGACGAGGATGGAGTCTGGCGAACGTACGTCGAGCCGCATCTCGACGGGCTTCCCACCAATGTCCTGAGGGTCTGCCAGTACGGTTTCACGGAGATGTTCAACAACGCGATCGATCACTCGGAGGGCTCTCAGGTCGCCGTAGCGACACGCCGTTCGGCCGCGTTGGTTGAACTCGAGATCGGGGACGACGGTGTCGGCATCTTCAAGAAGCTCCGATCGAGGTTCGGGCTCGAAGACGAGCGCCATGCGATCCTCGAGTTGGCCAAGGGGAAGCTCACGACCGATCCCGCGCGCCACTCGGGCGAGGGGATCTTCTTCACGTCACGAATGTTCGACGAATTCAGGATTCTGTCCGGAAACCTGAGATTTATTCATGAGATGGGCAGGGATGATTGGCTCATCGAAGATCAGGCGGAGATGACGGGGACGGCGTTTATCATGAAGATCAGCACGAGTTGCCAGCGGACGCCGAAGGAGGTCTTCGATCGCTACGCCAATCCCGAGCTGGACGATTATGGGTTCTCCCGGACCCACATACCGCTCACGCTGGCCCAGTACGGGCAGGACCAGTTGGTGTCGCGGTCCCAGGCGCGGCGGGTCCTGGAGCGGGTCGAGCGGTTCCGGGAGGTCTGCCTCGACTTCACGGGTGTCGAGTTCATCGGCCAGGCATTCGCCGACGAGATCTTCCGCGTCTTCGCCCTCGCCCACCCCCAGGTGAAGTTCGTCGCGATCGGTGCGAACGAGGACGTGGGCCGGATGATCGGCCGGGCGCTCGCCGCGGCGAAATCGGCGGGCGAGGAACCCCCGGTCCCGAACTGAGGACTCGATCGGATCCCCGTGCTGAAAGGGCTTGTTAAAATTTGGGGCCGATTTTTTTAATAGCGGCGGGTTCGCGGCTCGGTTATTCAAGTTCCCTTTACTATCGATGGGATTTCCTGTTTGATGGCTCGGAAGCAGTCAAGCAAGCGAGCAGGACGGTTCGTGCGGCAGATCGCCGGATCTGCGGCGTCGTGCCCATCGGATCCCCCCGGCGACGCCCTTGCCTCGACAATCGCCGCCTACGCCATCGCCGCCCGGATCCGCTTCACCAGGCCGTTGTCGCGGTCCGAGGCCCCCGGTAACAGCAGCATGCTGGCGGCCAGGTAGCGCTCGCGGAACCTGGGCGAGGCGTGATAGTAGTCCTCCAGCACGGCCGAGCTGAACTTGTAGTCGTGCGCGTCGTCCCCCTTGAGGAACACCAGCCGGCGCGCGGCGTGGATCAGAGGCTCGGGCTCGTGCCCGGCCTGCAGGTACGCCAGCGCCTGCCGCGCGGCGGCCATCTTGTCGCCGCCCGAGCCGAAGACGGCCTCGATCGCGGCGGATGCCTCGTGGGCCGCGTCCTTTCCTTCACCCTTGATTGCCGACGTTTCGGCCGGCTCGAGCTGGTCGATCCGGGCCTCGCGGGCCTTGCGGCCCAGGGCGTTGCGGAACATTGTGAGGAACGCCGCGTTCTGGAGCAGCAGGAGCCGGCGGGTCAGGTCGTCGCCCGTGGCCTGGTAGGCGTAATGCATCGCGTTGGTCGTCGTGGACGCGTGCAGGGCGACGATGCCCGGCTGGCGCAGCAGCAGTTCGCCGGCGCCGTCGAAGAGCGCGTCCCAGATCGACTGCGGCGCGACGCCTCGATTCAGGAGCTCGACGACCTGGCGGCTGGCGTCCTCATCGGAGCCGGTGCGAAGCGTCGACAGCAGGTCGTCGGCGGCCTTCGGGTCGGGCTGGCCGGCGGACCAGCCCTCGCGGATGCGAGCGGCGAGGATCGCGTTGCGGCGGCCGGGGCGGTCGGCCGCGCCGTCGCGATCCGCGGGGTTGGCGCCTTCGTGCTGGAGCAAAGCATAGGCCAGCGACCGGAGGATCGGCTCGGCGTGCTGCCAGCCGATGCAGTTGAGCGTCCGCCAGCTATTGGCGACGAAGATCGCCTTGTGGCCGATGTCGCGGAAGTCGCGGGCCCCGAAGCGGACGAAGAGCTCGTAGATCTCGTCGCTGCCGGCGGTGCGCGCCAGCCCGGCGACGGCGGCATCGGCGGCCGCCTCGTCCCAGCGGTCCATCGCGGCGATGAACGCCTCGCGAGCCCGGCCGGCCGGCGGCACGGCCTTCTCGTCCACGGGGCCCATCGTCCAGTTGCCTTCCTTCACGTCCTGCGCCTGGGCGCTCTTGAAGTAGTCGAGCGCCCAGAAGATCGGCAGCCAGCGGTCGGAGTCAGGCGAGCCCAGGCTCGCCAGGTGCGCCGAGTTCACCACGAGCACCGAATGGAACTTGAACCCGACGTGCGGCCGGGGCTGGACGTTCCGCACCCCGGCGAGCAACAGCGCGGCGAGGACCTCCTGGTAGCTGAGCCCCTTCTTGATCCGCGCAGCGACCTCCTCGAGCAGCCGTTCGCGCGGGGTGTCCTCCAGCAGGCGAACGACCGGCTCGATCTCGGGCCGCAGGCGGACGACCTTCGGGTCGAGCTTCGCCTCGTCGGCCGAGACGGGCCGGAGCCTCGCCAGGAAGCCCAGGTCACCCAGCCCGGCCATCGCGACGCCCGCGGCGGACGTGCCCAGGAAGCGCCTTCGGTCGGTTCGCAGGCTCATGATGGCTCCTGTTCTCGGGAAGTGTCCCGGCTCGGCTGCGGTCGCGGGTAAGTCCCGCGTTTGGCACGACCTCGGGGAACCGCATGTGGCGGAACGGTTCCCCCGCGCCTCATTCTGCCGCGCGGCCCGGCTCGAGACAATCGTCATGATGGTGGGAGATCTCGGCTTCTCGGCTCGGGTTCTGCAGTCTGCGGTGTGATGATGGCCGGCGCGCTTCATCCCGAGGCGCGACGAAACCCGCGGCCAGCCGCTCGACGATCGCGAACGGGAGGGCCCCCTCTCGATGCTCGTGCCCGTGCTTCTCCTGGCCGCGACCGCCCAGCCACCCCTTGCCGTGAAGCCCGCCGAGAAGACTCCCGTCCGCCTGGCGAACGAGCCAGTCGGCTCGAGCGCCAAACGTTTGCGTGGCTCGCAGATCGGGCACCGTGCCCCCAACCGGCTCGGTCCGATCCGGGTCTTTTGTCGGAGGCGGCTCTGTCCGCCGATCCCCTCCGATCTGATCTGATCCGATCTGACCTGATCCGGGCCCGCGGGGTCGGCGGACAGAGCCGCCTCCTGCACTGGACCGGTCGGGGACAGCGGGCCGATTCCCGATTGGCGGGCCAGGCCGGTAGGCCAGATCCTCTTGCCCGTAAGCCATCCAACCTTCCGGCGCTCTAACGCGGCGTGCGGCTCGACAGCGGGACGCTTCGGCGGCAGTTCGACCGAGACCCCGTGCGGGTGCTTCGCCGTGTTGAAGCTGTGCCGGTAACTGCTGACGATTACCGGCGATGCCCGACACAGGGACTGGATCGAGCGGGCTGCGTGCAACGGCATCCCGGCGACGATCCCGATTTCGCCCGGCGGCCGCGTCTTCCACTACTCGGATTGCAACGCGCTCGGCGCCGTGAAGCAGAACCATCCAGTCGGCTGCACGGGCTGCACGGGCACCCGCCCGATGGCCCTGGCCGACCTGCACGATCTGGTGTATCTCCGCGGCGGGCGGGTGCTGTAAGTCGATCTCCTGGTCGCTTCGGCGGCGACATGGCAACCGGGCGGCGGCTCGGAAGCGATCAGCGTCCGCCAGTGGACGAGATTTCTGGAGCTTGATTCGACGGAGTTCGTCATCATCCCGCCAGAGGGGAGCTCGGCAACCTTCGCGCTCAAGCGGTGTGTGCCCGGCTGGCTGGCCGGTCCGCTCGAGGCGAAGGTGAATGGCGAGCCGGCGGAGGCCCCGACCGATCCACACGGCCGGGCAACGATCCACCGCGAGTGGAAAAGGCGGCGCTCATCTCACGGTACGGCTGCCGATGAGATTCGCCGTGAGGCGGCGGGACGCGGCCTCGCCGGCGCTGACCATGATCGTGCGAGTGCCGATCGCGATGGCCGTGCGCTCGACGGGCGGCAACCCGGGCGAGGTGCTCGGCGAGCCGGCCCTGGATCGGCCGCTGATCCCTTCGCCCGGCGAGCCACTGCCTTCCCGGCCGACGTCGCGAGCCGAGCTGCTGGTTCGGCCGTTCTACTCGCTCAAGGTGGGCGAACCGGGCGCGATCGAACTCGCCCCGAACCGCCATGGTCATCGGGAGGCGACGTGACACGGCGAGGGCTGGCGCACGTGGGAATCGTTTCAGTCCAACGTGCGCCGGACGCGTGGGCGGAATTCGCGTTCCGGGGCACCGCCGTGCGCCGGATCGGCCGCAGGTTCGACGACGCGGGCTGATGGACTCAGTGATCCGTCTCCCCCTCCTTCGTCGGCAGCTTGAACTGCTCGGGCCGGTCGGCGATCACGCGGCGGAGCCAATCGGGCGAGTACCCGACTCCGCGGGCGCGGCCCTGGTCGGTCTTGACGTAGCCATCCACGTGCTTGACCAGGATCGACTCGGCCACGCCCTGCCAGTTGCGGAAGACCGATTCGCCCGTCGAGACCGAGTAATTCGTGAGGAACTCCCGCATCAAACCCTCGTCCTTCGCGCCCAGCTTCGCCGCAGCCTCCTCAATGACGGGCTGCATCTTCAGCAGGTCTCCCTCGCGTTTCGCCGCCGCGGCCTGCACATCGGGAGCGACCCGCGACCAGCGGTCGTAGCACAGGTTCGACACCAGGTTCGAGACCCACCACGCCGATTCCCAGTCGAACTTCCTGTAGTCGCCGCGAGTGTACGGCGCCGGTAGCGCGGTGATCCCGCAATACAGCGGGGTGAAGCACGAGACCGACGCATCGTCGGGCGTGAACCAGGTGACGCCGCCGACCGCATCCGGCGTCCCCTTGCGGCTCTGGGTGACGACGACGAACCCCGCCTGCTGGGTCGAGATCGGCCGCTCCCACATGTAGTTGTGGCCATCCACCTTGAACGTCAGCTCGCGGAAGCGGTACGGGCTGCCGAACGGGCCCGCGTCGACTCCCCTGGTCATGTCGTACGGCGTGCCCTCATAGTGGTCGCGCATGAGCGCCATCACATCGCCGACACCCAGCGGTTTATCAGGCTTGATGAACAGCGGATAGTCCTCGGCGCCCTGGTTGCCGCGGAAGAACGCGTCCGAGAAACTCTGCGACGAGGCCGAGCGACGGTAGATGCTCCACACCCGCCCGGCGCAGGCGCGCTTCTGCGACGCGGCGATATCCGGGTGATAGGCATCCCGATAACTGAAGGGCTTCTGCGAGTTGGTCGAGTAAAACCTCTTCTCGATGGCGAACGAGATCACGTCGGGGGAATACCGCCAGTTCTTGGGGTCATCCAGCGGGAACGTGGTGATCCGGCTGAGGTTGGCATGCGCGGTGATCATGCCATCCGGCACGCGGGCGGCCACCCAGACGATCCCCTTCTGGCCGGGCCCCTTGCCGATCAGCTCCATGATCCACGCCTCGTTCGGGTCGGCGATCGAGAACGTCTCGCCCGAGGATTTGTAGCCGTACTCGCGCGCCAGCTCGTCGATGATCTTGATCGCCTCGCGGGCGGTACGGGCGCGCTGGAGGGTCAGGAACATCAGGGCGTCATAGTCGAGGATTCCCGAGCGGTCGACCAGCTCGCGGCGGCCGCCGGTCGTGGACTCGCCCAGCGAGCGCTG
>JAKAUH010001045.1 GCA_021818605.1 Planctomycetota bacterium | reverse complement strand
CCGATCTCTGGCCGATCGAGTATCAGATGGTCGCCCGCGCGCGCGACCGCGCACTGATCGCTCGCTGGCGTTCGGTTCGCCGCGAGGTCGAGGCGATCACCGACCGCCTGGGACTGTCGCGCGTCGTCGAGGTCACAGCCCGCGCGCACGCAGCCCCTGCGGCCGACCGCCGCCTGCTCGCCCAGGCCGACCGCGCGCTGATCGCCGTCGATACCATGCTGCTCGCGAGCACGCCCCAGGGCGGCGGCCCGGCCTATCGCGGCGAGCTTGAAACCTGGCGCCGGAAGCTGCTCGAGTTCCGCCGGCAGGCCGCGGGAGGAGCGTCCAGCGAAACCCTGCTGAGAACACTCGGCGAGGTCGAAAACATCACCCGGCGGATCGGCACACGATCGCAATCGGAGGTCCACATCTACCGCGGCGGGACCAGGCTCGACACCCGCCGGTTGCAGGCACCCGCCCAGGCGGTCGAGAAGATGCGAGGTCTCGTTAACTCACCTGCCCCGCCACCACCGGCGCGCCCCCCGTCAAACTAGCAGCGAACTGGTATCCCTTCATCCGACCCGGATCCCCGCCGGGTCGTCCGTGAACAATCCCTTTACCCCGATCTCGGCCAGGTGCCGGGCGAGCATACCGCCTGCCTGGTGGTTCACCGTGTAGACCAGCGTCGGCAGGGCCCTCGAACGGAGCTCGGCTACGATGTCATGCCGTAGCGAGCGAGCATCCCTGTTCCGCCGGTAGGCGACGGCCTCGGAGCCCAGGATCTCGGCCGACAGATGCACGGTGTCAGCACCCACGAGCCTGGTCGCGTATTCGGCCAGGCGATGGATCGGCGTCCAGAGCAACAGGCCGAGGCCATACCGCCGCTCAGGCCGATCGGCCGCGGCGACGTCATCGTGGTCGAACGACGAGATCAGCACTCGGTCGGCCGTGTCCGTCGCCTCGATCGTGGCGATGACTCGCTCGACCAGCCCCGGCGGACGGTCGGGGAACGACTTGATCTCAACGTTCACCAGCCAGTCACGATCGCGGGTGAACGCAAGGGCCTCCTCCAGCATCGGCACGCGCACGTTCCCCGATCGGAAGCGAGCCGCCGCCACGGAATCGACCTGCCCCAGCGTGCCGAAGTCGCGAGCCGAGCGGTAGCCCCCATTGTCGGCGACAAACCAGCTTCCGGCGTCGAGGGATCGGACCTCATCAAGGTCGAGGTCCGAGACGCGGAACCCGTCCTGCCCACGCGGGTCGCCGGCAAAACGGGCGGCGACGTCGGTTGTCCGCAGGAGCGACTCATCATGCAGAACAACGGGCACGCCGTCGCGAGTCAACTGGACGTCGAGCTCCCAGGCGTCGGCGCCGGCCTCGAACCCTAGCTGTGCTGCCTCGAGCGTGTTCTCGGGTGCGTGGAATGAATCGCCGCGGTGGGCGATGATGATCGGATCTGACCGCGGAGAGCCCAGCAATTGGAGGAACCGATTCACCGACCAGATCGCGCGACTTCCCATCAAGCTCTCCTGACCGGATTTCCTGCTCACCTCAAATGAACGCAGTCGCGGGATCTCCGCCTTCGGACGAGGCCGACGACGCCCGCCAGTCCCAGGCCCATCAGAACAACGCCCGACGGTTCGGGCACAGACAGCACGGGAATCACCTGAACGTTCGGTCCCGACGTGGTGATCCCCACCGTGCCATCGACGATCGGTTTGCCGTCGCTGTCGACATTCGGATTAACCGTCAGAGTGGCACCCGCGGAGTTGGATCCCGAATCGTGGACGCTGAGCGAAAAGACCGATCCACTGAAGGAGCCGGTCGCACCGGGCCCGATCTCCGATCCAGACAAAGCCACGAAGACGTCGAAGAAGGAGGCGACCGTGAACGACTGCTGAAGCGCGTTCGCTGACTCGGTGTTGTCGGTGGTCACGCCGACCGGCGTCGTCAGGTCGCCCATCGCGTTCCCCGAGGTCGAAGTGACAGAACCGAGGGTCCCGTCGGTGCTCGTTTGATTGACCTGCGCCAACACGGTCGGGGACGTCTGCGAGACGTTTGAGGTGAGCTGGATGTCGACCTGACCGCCCGGGCCTGCAATCAATCCACTGGTGTCGACCATGATCTCGTAGATGACCAAACCAGCGTGAGCCTGCCGGAGGTGTCCGCCAGCGGCAACGAACAGCACCACTGCGAGGGCCGTCGTAACGATCTTTCGAAGATTCATGGGAGCTTCTCCTTCTCCGGCGAGGAGGTCAAAATTCCATGATGCCACTGTCCTTCGCCGTGACCGAGCTGCTGGCGGCCATGTCGGTGTTGAACGAGAGGGTGACGCTGGTCACGCCGGCCGCCAAACTACCAACGTCGACCTCCAGCTAGTCGGTCCCGTGGTGGGTGCCCGTGGCGTTCTCGATCAATGACGCCGGCCGGCATGCTGAAGAGGAGCAAGATCAGGCCGCCCAACGCCGGGGATCCCGTGTCGGTCAGCTCGATGGTCCCGCTCCGCAATCTGGTCCTCGGGTTGCGGATCAGGCCATACCTTGTGATCGCGATCTTGCCGGTGTTGACTGCGAAGGCGCCCACCGTATCGGTCGTTACTGTACGGGGGAAATTCAAGAAGTCAAGCATTCCACGGCTATGTTGCTTTTTTGCATCAAGTACATCTAGTTTTATGTAATGTCTCCTCCTGGTTGCGAGACCGAATGGGGCATCGGAACCGGCACGAGAAGC
>JAKAUH010000101.1 GCA_021818605.1 Planctomycetota bacterium | reverse complement strand
GGGACGGAGCCCTTGCGTCAGCCGATTCCCGGGGCAAACCGGCGCGCGGGACCGGAAGGTTTCACGACGGCGGTGGTCGTCCGCGGTCGTGAAACGTTCCGGTCCGGTCAGCCAAACGTTCCGGTCCGGTCAGCCGATCGCAAGGCCTCTGGCCCGGCTGGGTTTTTGGAGGCGGTTCTGCCGCCGATGGGTTCCGGGCGGATCGGTCACTTGCGGAATGCGGATCCCTGGCACACGTCGGCCTGCTGCACCGCGGCCGCCGCTCTCGGCTTCCTGATCCGGATCTGGAACGCCCGGGCTCGTGAGAACTCGCCGTTGTACGCGGTAACGGTAATCTTCGCTGTCCCTGCTCGATCCGGTGCGGGGGTTGCCAGCAGGGTGAAGAGCGATCGAACCTTGTCAGATTGTACGATTGAGAGCCAGGGTTTACCCTGGCTATTCCGGAGCGGGATGCGACCTGGGTTTGACGACTGGACCTGGATGATCAGGTCGTCGAGCGGCACCTGCAGGGTCGAATTGGACATGTCAGGAGACGTAACCGGGGCCGATGTTCCCGGGCTGGTAGTTCACCGTGAAATCCACCTTGATCTTCGGGACACCCACATCCCGCACCTGGTTGCGAATGGGAGCGATCACCGGCGGTTGGTTGGCGAGCGGTGTGACCGTGACGACGAAGTCGGTCGTGTCGGTGGTGTTCCCTTCCCGGGCGGTCAGCGAGATGATGGCTGTGCCCGACTGGTTCCTCGCCGGGGTGATGGCGACGGTCCGGGCCTGGCGGTTGATGACGATGTTCACATTCGGGATGAGCGCCCTGTTGGATGATGTCGCCGAGAAGGTGACGTTGTTCGGGTTTCTGGCCTGCGCGATCGCGAAAGGGATTGCCCGTGTCGTCGTGTTCTCCTCGATTGTCTGGCCGACGATGGGAAAAAGGCTGAGCCCCGGTCGTGCCGTCCCCACGGTCACGCCGAACGTTTGAAAGCTGCTCGAGGTGCCGTCGCTCACGGTGACGGTGATCGAGCCTGTGCCGGTGGCGCCCGGGGCGGGCGTGAACTCGATGGTGCGATTGGCTCCTGCGCCGCCGAGGGTGATGCCGGCGTTCGGGACCAGGTCGGGGTTCGTCGAGGTCGCCGTGACCACGAGGGCGGCGGCGGGCACCGTGCCGCCGCCGACTGTGAAGCCGATGACGCCCGAGCTGGCGCCCGTGGTGACGCCCTGAGCGGCGATCGGCGAGACCATCGGCATCGGCGCGAAGGTCGCCGGATTGGCGGCGAACTTGTTGATCGTCCAGTTCCCTCGGCCCAGGGTGCCCACGAGGAGGATGTCGCTGTTGTTGACGTTCGTGTACTCCATGTCGTAGACGAGCGCGTTCGGCAGCCCGGTGCCGAGGGTTCCCCGCCAGCGGGGTGCGTTGCTGAGCATCCGATAGATTCCCCCTGGCCGCGGGCGAGCAGCGCGTACTGGCCCTTCGCTCGCGGGTTGGGGACGACCGCCAGGGTCCGAAGCTGCGGGTTGGTCAGGTTGCCGGTCAGGTCGGTCCAGCCGGCGGCCGTCTTGCCGGCGTTCCTCGTCATCCACACCCGGGTCGAATCATCCACGATGAACGCGACCCGCCAGTTGCTGGGGTCGAGCACGATCTGCCGGGGCGACGAGCCGGGGTAGGTCAGCACGACATGGAGCGGCCCATCGAGGCGCGTCCTGAGCACAGGGTACGATCGCGGACTCCTGGTTCCGACGTAGAGTACGCCGGGCAGTTTCTTCAGGCCGCCGGGGGCCCTCGAGTCAACCTCCGACCCTCCGTAGGCCAGCGCCGTGGTCTCGCCGAATCCGCGACGACTGAGCAGGCGGATCGTATCCCCCTGGTTGGTGGATTCATAAAGAAACCGGCCGCCGACGATGAACCGATTGGTATCCACCGCATTGAGGCGGAACGGGGTCGTGAACGGCGGCTTGCCCTCTTCCTTGTTGACGAACTGGTAAAGTGTCATCCCGGACTTGCGGCCGTTGGGCCATAGAAGCTCAAGCACCGGCGTCGTGGGCTTCCCGCCGAGGTATCGTTGGTCGCCTGGTTGCTGGCGGCCGGCCAGGTTGCAGCGACGACATAGGTGCCGGGGGAGACGTCGAACGTCCAGGTCGCCTCACCCGCGCCGTTCGCCGAGTTCAAGACGATCTCGTTGCCGAGATACCCGGCCCCCGTCAACGCGACCCACTGCCCGCCCGATGTCGAGAATCCCGGCAGCGAGTTGTCGCCGTATTGCACGATCGCGCCGGCCGTGGACAATAGCGCCCGGCCATCCAGCATCTCCAGCCCGTCGAGCCTCATCCTCCTCGGCGACCGTCTTCTCGATGCGGGGCGACTCAAGGCGGACGTCATGATGGGGCGAAGGCCAGAGGGTTGCCATGTGTTGATTCTCTGCACAGGCGAGACGTTCGGCGACGCTGGCGCGCGGCGTGAGCGTGACCTATTCATCACAAACCGGCCGACGCGGCGCCTGGACCATCCCTCGATCGCGATCTGCTGAGTCAACACCGACTCGCACAATGGCGGGTTTCTCGAAGCTGCCTCGATTCCTGGATAAATCGCACCGTTCCCAGCGACATACCCGGGTGTGTCAATCGTGAGCCAGGGTAGGCTACGTAGCCGTTCACAGTGTTGAATCGCCGGCGCAAGTGATATAGGCTATACGACCATGAACGCCGATACAATCCTTCCT
>JAKAUH010000426.1 GCA_021818605.1 Planctomycetota bacterium | reverse complement strand
GGTCTGGGACCTCCGCTCGGCTAGCCTCGTTGGCCGACTCCAGGGGAAGGTCGACGTCTTCAAGCCGAAGGCGCTCAGCCCCGACGGCGCGTATTTCGTCACACATACCCTCTTCCAGCCGAAGTCGTTCGACGTCTGGGAGATCGGTTCCGGAAAGCGGATCGCCCGCATCCCCGACGACGGCAAGCACCTCTACGAGATCGCCGATTTCGTCGGGCCCGGGACAGGGAAGGTCGTCTTCGGGTCGCCGCTCTCGAAATTGTTCGAGGTCTGGGACTACCGGGCCGGGCGGAAGCTCCTGCAATTCACGACCCCGGCGAACTTCCTGTCCGAGTCGGTCGCGTTCAGCCCGGGCCGCCGCTACCTGGCGCTCACGCTCCAGGGCAAGAACAGGCTGCTCGTCTACGACCTGACGAACGGCCGGCAGGTGGGCGAACACACCTTCCAGAAGGAGGGCAATCGCGACTGGAACTGCAAGGCACTGGCGTTCTCGCCCGACGGCGCCGCACTGGCCGGGCTGTTCGAGGTCGGGAACACCGCCCGGCTGCTCGTCTGGGACTTCCAGAGCGGCCGGTTGGTCTCCAGCTTTCAGGCCGAGAAAAACGACGGGTACGGGAAGCCGCACGCGAACGCCAACCTGCCGCTGCAATGGCTCCCCGACGGGTCGGGCTGGCTGCTCTTCGACACGAACATCGTCGACCGACGAAGCGGGCGGACCGCCTGGACGCTCCCATTCCCGCCGATCAAGTACAACGAGCACGGCCCGCGGCGAATCCTCGATCTCGGCCGGGTCATCGCGCTGGCCGAGGTGAACGGCCGGCAGATACTCCAGATGTCGGCGATGCCCCGCGAGAAGATCGCCTCCGCGCTCTCGATCGCCGGGTCCGGCGGGAGCCTCGTCGAGGCCATGCTCCCCGCGCTCCGGGCCGCCGACCTCGCCGGCGCCCGATCGGTCGCTCCGACGGCGGGCGCGGTCGTCTGGAAGGCCGTCGCGACCCCGTCCGCGGGCGGTCGGTCAACCGACAGTTCGCGAGCGCGATCGCGATCGCCCGCGGCCCGGCCGATCCCGCTCGACGTCCCGGCCGGCGACGTGCTGTTCCTCGTCGTCTCGGACCCCGAGACCGATCAGGCACTGGTGGTCAGCACGCCGGGAGGCCGGCTGGCCGACCAGGGCGGCAAGCCGGGCGCTCCCTCGCGACGGGTCGATCGGATCGACCTGGCCGGCGGGCGTCGGACCGGCCGGTTTGAGATCCCCTCGGTTTCGACGCCGGTCGCGATCGGGCCCAGGGGGACGCGCTTCCTGCTCTTCCACGCCGGTGCGCCCGATCGGCTGGACGTCCACGAGGCTGATAAGGGCCGGCATCTGGCCGGCTGGCGGCCCTTCGGCAACGAGAAGGGCGACGATCGGAACCTCGCCTGGGCCGACTTCCTCGACGACGGCCGGGTCCTCACGGTGAACCGGGCCGGAACGCTGATCCTCTGGTCGATCCCCGAATCCAGGGCGGTCTACGTGGCGAAGCAGGCGATGGAGGGCGTTCCGATCCTCAGCCCCGACCGCAAGGTGCTGGCCTCGCTCCACAACGGAACCCTCCGCCTGATCGACCCGATGACCGGCGCGCCGATGGCCGACGCCGTCCCGACGGGCCACGACACAACGCGCGGGCTGGAAGTCGCCGCGTTCGCCCCCGACGGTCGAGAGCTGGCCGCCCTGATCGACGGAACCATCGTCCGATGGGATCTCACGACCGGGAAGGTCGCCGGCGAGTGCCCGTCGCCCGTCCCCGAGGCACGCTCCATCCATTTCGGCGCAGGCCGGCACGTCCTGCTCGACGGCCGGACCCTCCTCGACCTGGAGAGCCGCCGGGTGGTTGGCACCTACGTCGGGGGCGTCCACCCGAAGGGAGGGCCGGGCGCGAGGCATCGATTTGTCGCCGCCAAGGGGATCATCGACAAGGGGACTCTCCGGACGATCGAGATCCCCGAGGAGAAGATCGCACGCGCCGAGGCGGCTCTCGCTGACCCGAAGGTCCGGGCGATGCTGCGCGATGGGGCGAAGGTGAGCCTCCAGATCGTCGGCAACCCCGATCGCGACGCCGACCGATGGCGAGAGAACCTCACCAGGGCGCTGACCGATCAAATCCAGACCGTCGGGGCCGAGATCGCCGCGAACCAGCGGGTGAGGCTTGTGGTCCGGTTCCGGGTGCTGGAAACCGGCCGGGGCTACCGGATCCGCGACGTTCGGAAGGGAGTCGAGCGCACCGGACAGATCCGCCACCTGGAATGGGAGCTCGCGGTCGCCGACGACAAGGGACCGCCGATCGTGATCGCGCAAGGCAAGGTTGGACTGCTCGGCCCCGGATTCTTCGAACACATCCCGCCGGGCGAGAACGACTGGGACGGCTACCTTCGTACGCGACAGTGGTCGGCCGCCGCGGAGGAGGTCGCCACTCACGGTATCCCGTACTACGTCGCGAGGCGCTCTGGTGGCGGCGCCGTGCTGCCAGCCTCCACGTTTCTCGGCTACCCAGCGCCCGTTGGTCCAATCCGTTCTCCCGGCTCGGGTCCCGGCTCCTGGACACACTGAAGCGCCTTGTCCGACTCTCCCTTGAAGGCTTCAATATCCGCTCGCTTGAGCCATCGGGAGTGACGGGGTCAGACCAGGGTTGCGGTTTTTTCGGCTCCTGGGCCTACGGCCTCATGTTTGGAAAAAAC
>JAKAUH010000847.1 GCA_021818605.1 Planctomycetota bacterium | reverse complement strand
GTGCGACGGCGGCGAGGCGGTGAACCTGGTCCGCACGCACGCGCCGGCGCTCCTGTTGCTGGATATCTGGATGCCGGTGCTCAACGGGCTGGAGGTGCTCGAGCACCTGGGCCGGAGGTCGGAGGCCGTGGGGGTGAAAGTCGTGGTGCTCTCGAACCTGGGCGACGCCGACACGCGGCTCGAGGGCTTCGCGCTGGGCGTGGCCGATTACTGGACCAAGGATCTCTCGCTGGTCGAGTTCTGCGCGCGGGTCCAGCGTCTGCTAGGGATGGCCCCGGTTCCGCTCCCGCCGTCGCACCCGGGATGACCTGGCCATTGCGACCGATCGGCGGCGATTGGGCCGGCCAGGGCCGCGCGGATCCGCGAGCCGGCGTCGGCGCCTCCGACCGGACACCGACACCCAGACCGGCGCGGGCGCCGGTCTCCCTCCTTCACGTTCATGGATCGAGCCCTGCGGATGCCGGACCCGAGGAGCGAGTCCTGCCCCACGCAACGCGAGCGCCCCGCCATGCTGTCCGATTATCAAGAACGCCTCGACTATCTGTACGGCCGGCTCAATTACGAGTGGCTGGGCATGCCGCGGATTCCCGCCGAGCTGAAGCTCGGGCGGATGCGCCGGCTGCTCCGACGGCTGGGCGACCCGCACTCCGGACTGGCGATCATCCACATCGCCGGGACCAAGGGGAAGGGCTCGACGGCCGCGATGATGGCCGCGGCGCTCTCGGCCGCCGGCGTGCGTACCGGCCTGTATTCCTCGCCGCATCTCCACCGGCTGGAGGAGCGGTTCACCGTGAATGGTCAGCCGGCCGCGCCCGACGAGGTCGTCGTCCTGGTTGATGAGGTGCGCGAGGCGGTCGACTCTCTCGAGCGCGAGGACGTGCTGCGCGACCAGTGCCGGCTTACCTTCTTCGAGTTGACGACCGCGATGGGGCTGCTGCACTTCGCGCGGCGTCGCGTCGGTGCGGTGGTGCTCGAGGTCGGCATGGGCGGCCGGCTCGATTCGACGAACGTCGTGCATCCGGTGCTGTCGATCATCACGAGCATCTCGTTCGACCACACGAAGCAGCTCGGCAACACGCTGGGCGCGATCGCCACCGAGAAGGCGGGGATCCTCAAGCGCGGCCGGCCGGGCGTCAGCGGCGAGCGATCGGGCGAGGCGCGGCAGGCGATCCGCCGGATCGGCGCGATCCGGCGCTGCCGGCTGCACGAGCTGGGCGTGGACTTCGGCTTCGACGCGATTCCGCCCGAGCCGCCGGTCACGCGGCCGACGCCGTTCCGCGTGGCCGCGTGGACCTGGCGAACCGACTGGGGCACGCTGCCGCTCCCGTTGCTCGGCCCGCACCAGGCACATAATGCTGCGGTTGCCCTGGCGGCCTTCGACGTGCTGGCCGAGGAGAACCCCAGGCTGGCGGTCGACCGCGACGACGTGGTCCGCGGGTTCGAATCGCTGCGATGGCCGGCGCGGGTCGAGATCCTGGGCCACCGGCCGACCCTGGTGATCGACGGCGCGCACAACGGAGCCTCGGCCGTCGCGCTGGCCGAGACCCTGGTTGCCTGCTTCCCGCCGGGCCGGCGCACGCTGGTCTTCGGCACGACCCGGGACAAGGACCTTCGCGGCCAGCTCCAGGCGCTCTTGCCCCTCTTCGACGAGATCGTGGCGACCCACTACCTGGAGAACCCGCGCTCGCTGTCTCCCGAGACGATCGCCTCGGCCGTCCTGATGCTCAGCGGCCGGACCACCCGCATTGCCGCCAGCCCGGCCGAGGCCCTCGACCTCGCCCGGCGAATCACCCCAGCGGATGGCCTGATCTGCGTCACTGGCTCACTGTTCCTCGCCGCCGAGGCCCGGGCTGTCGTCCTGCACCACCAGCCCGCCCCGGTCTTCGACGGCGCGCTGTAGAGGATCCCGCATCAACCGGCGCCGGACGGGGCATTATGATAGAGAGACGAGAGATCGCCGGCACCTCGGCGGTCAACCCGCCTCGGCATCGATCGAATGACGGAGGACTCGAAATGGGCGCGACGTTCTGGCTGCGGATCGGGGCGATCTGGGGTTTTCTGTCGGTCGCGATGGGCGCGTTCGGCGCCCATGGGCTGCAAAAGCGGTTCGAGTCGCTGGGCAGCATCCCCGGAGGACTGCCGACCGAGCGGCTCCAGGCGACCTTCCAGACGGGCGTGCATTACCAGATGTACTGCGCCCTCGCGCTTCTGGCGGTCGGCCTGCTGGCGCGAACCGGCCGGTCCGGCGCCGTACTCGACGCGGCCGGATGGCTGTTCCTCGCCGGCTCGGCGGTCTTCTCAGGCAGCCTGTATGTCCTGTGCATCACCGGCGAGAAGCGGCTCGGGGCGATCACCCCGTTCGGCGGCCTCGCCATGCTGGCCGCCTGGATCGCGCTGGCCATTGCCGCGGGACTCGTCTCGAACCCGGCGACTGAGGACACCATCCCTTGATCAGGCCTGGTTCAAAACCGGGTAACACTCGCGGCCGGTCGGCTCTTCTCTGAAATGCCTGTTTCCTCCATGCTGGCGATGGTTTCCAAGCCAACGCCATCACACGGAGGAAACAGACATGTTGAGTCAGACTACGTCCTTCGTCTCCGCCACGCAATCCGATCCGATCGCAGTGGCCGTCTCGGTCTCCTGCCCGGCCCTGCAACTCCCGCCCAAGCAGCGGCAGGACTTGGCCCTGCAAGTCCTCGCCGGCTCCCAACCCGTCGCCCACTTGGCCCGCCAGCATCAGCTCAGCCGCAAGTTCCTACCAACAGGCCGACACCGCCCAACTCGCCCTGGATTCCGCCTTCGACCCACCGCCGCTGACCGAGGAGGTCCTGTTCCAACTCCCCGTCACCAAGGCGTGGCTCCGTCAATTAATTGATCCTCGCCTTGGTCTTGACCTGTCACAGCTCCTACCGCGGGGTCATCGCCCTGTTGGCCGACCTCTTCGACACCTCGGTCTCGTTGGGGACCGTCCATAACACGGTCCAGGGCGCCGTGGCGGCCGCCCGAGCGATCAACGCCTCCTACGACCTGGCCTCCGTCCGCGTCGGGGCCCATGACGAGATCTTTCAGGCCGGCCGGCCCGCCCTCGTGGGCGTCGATACCGCCTCCACGTTTTGCTACCTCCTGAGCCTGGAGGAGCACCGCGACGCCGACACCTGGGGGTGCGGCTCCTGGAACTGGCCGAGTGTGGCTTCGCCCCCGAGGCCATCGTCGCCGACTTCGGCACCGGGTTGCGCGCCGGCCAGGCACTGGCGTTGCCCGAGGTCCCCTGTCGCGGCGATGTCTTCCACCTGATCCATGACCTCGAGCCGGTGGTCACTTACCTGGAGAATCGGGCCTACGACGCTCTGGATGCCTGCGCGCGGCTGGAGCGGGAGCAGGCCCAACAGCGACGGCAGGGCCGGCCCACCCACGGCGTCGCCCAGCGACTGTGGCGGGCCCGCGTCGCCTGCGACGCGGCCATCACCTTGGCCGACGATGTGCGGCTGCTGGGAAAGTGGCTCCGCCAGGACGTGCTGGCCCTGGCCGGCCCGGGCTCCGCCGATCGCCTGGTGTTGTATGACTTCATCGTGGGCGAGTTGCGGACCCGCGTCGCGTCGTGCCCGCACCGGCTGGGCCCGCTCTGCCGACTGCTGAAGAACCGCCGCGATGATCTGCTGGGCTTCGCCCGGGCGCTGGAGGAGGAGCTGGGCCGGATGGCGATGGCGTGGGAAGTCTCGCCGGAGGTCCTGCGTCGCCTGCTCAACGCCCGGTGCCGTGACGAGCGCGACCCGCGGCGCCGGGTCGAGGAATCGGCGGTGCGGCGGCCGCTCGGCGGCTGGTACGAGCCGGCGTGCCGAGCGATCGACGCGCTGGTCACCGGGACGGTCCGGGCCAGCTCGCTGGTGGAGAACGTCAACGGCCGCCTGCGGACCGACTTCAGCCTGCGGCGGCATCTGGGCCCCGAGTACCTGGAGTTACTCCGGTTCTACCTGAACCACCGGGTGCTGGAGCGGAGTGAGCGACCGGAGCGCGTCGGCAAGACGCCGGCGGAGTTGCTGACCGGCGTGGCGCACGGGCACTGGCTGGAGCTGCTGGGCTTCACGCGCTTCGCCCGCCCCGCGTGATCCCTGGCCGCGCACAGGCCCCTGGCACCGCCCGGCTCGCCCGGGCACGGGCCCGGTGCGCGCGGTGACCGCGCGATGGCCGAACTGTTACCCTGGAAAGGTGGTTTTTGAACCAGGCCCAGTCCAGGCCATAGCCTATTACCCGAAGCCCGCGGCCGTCAATTTCTTCGATGCAATTTCACGGGAGGTGGTAAACCTTGATCGATCCGACCCGAGTGTCACCCTGCTGGCGTCCTTTTTCAGACGACATGGAGAGGATCCATTCATCAGTATGGATGCCAACATCGATCCATCCCGACATGCAAGGAGAGGCGTCCGGCCTGGATCGAGGTCGGGCTGATGGCGCAGGGCCTGGGTGCCGGTCCGCTTGCGCCGTGGCCTCGCCGTTGCTTGCCTGAGGCTCAACGGTTCGAGGCATCACCCTGGGCGGCTTTCTCGCCCTCGCCGACGGATCGGACGGTGGCGGCGTGCGGCTTCCAGAGGGGTTCGGCGGGAGCGGAGGTCGAGGGCGAGGAACTCGTCCCGGTCGCTGGCGGCTCGCCAGCCATCGTTGACGGGCCGCCGTTCAGCTCCTGAAGGATCGGGCCGTTCAGGGTGTCCTCGATGTCGCGGAGTCGGCGGGCGACATAGGCCCCGTCGAGCACGCGGTGGTCGTAGATCAGCTTGACGACCACTCGGTTCGTCGCCGGGTCGATCGGGCCGTAGGTCAAAGTGGTAGTCAGAGGCGAGATCGGGTGGACCTGCTCGGCGCCCAGGGCGCCGTAACTCGACAGGCCGAACGTGCCAAAGCGTTTGCAACGCTTGAAGCCCGAGACGTTCAGCGTGGCCCACCAGAACGTCCGCCGGATCGGTCGCGGCACCCGGCCGAACCGCAACGCCATCCGATAGAAGCCGACCTTCTCCAGCGTCTCATTCTTGTACCACTGGACCCAGTGCTGGAGCTGGGCGATCGTCTGCTGCTCCGGGGCGCGGAACAGACCGACGAAGACGCCCTCCTCGCCTCGGTAGGTCCGCTCGATCGCCAGCGCGCAGTTCATCCAGGGATGCTCGTACAGCCGCGGCCAGGGGAATTCCAGGTACGACCGGCGCAGCGGGGGATTCGCCGCCCCGACCAGGGCATAGGCCTTCATGAACACACAGGCCCACGACGGCCGCGACGGATGGATGGTCCTCGGCCCGGCCAGGGCACTCAGGTCCATCGTCCGACTCACCGGCGCGGAAGGAATCCGGTGCGCGAAATGCACCAGATCCCCGATGAAACGCCGTGGCCCGGCCAGCGGCAGGTAGCGCCCTTTCGGCTCGTGCATCCATGCACCTCGACGAGGGTAGCCGAGCCCGACAGGTTGGCGGCTCGGGTACGAGGTCCCGGGCCGGTCGGCCCGGCGTGGCTTGACGCCGGGCGGTCGGGCTTGTGGAGGGTGGAAGCGTACCGGAAATCGCCGGATGAGTGAAGGGGAAGGTGGCCCGGTCGTCGAGGCCCTTGGCCGATCGTGGTTTGTGGCCGACTGGAGGAGTCGGAACACCTCGCGCCGAGGACACCGGCGGGGAATGGCTCCCCAGATCGGGGTGCGTATGACATAATCGTCGTGCCAGAATGGGAGATGATCGCGTGACGACGACCGCTGAGAAAAACCCCGCCGGCCGCCCGAAGGTGTTTGTCCACCTCCTGCCGTCCCTGATCGCGCCGGGGAGCCTGGGGGGAGGCGTGGCGGTGGTCGTGGACGTCCTGCGCGCGACGACGGTGATGACTCACGCCCTGGCCAGTGGCTGCGAGGCGGTGGTCCCCTGCGGCGAGATCGACGAGGCGAAGGCGGCGGCCGCCGGCCTGCCGAAGGGGACGGCCATCCTGGGCGGCGAGCGCGGCGGGCTGCCGATCGAGGGCTTCGACCTGGGCAACTCGCCGGGCGACTACACGCCCGAGGTCTGCGCGGGGAAGACCCTGGTGATGACCACCACCAACGGGACTCGCGCGATCCTCGCGTCGCTCGAGGCCGAGCGGATCTACATCGCCAGCTTCGCCAACCTGACGGCGACCGCCGACGAGTTGGCCGTGCAGTTCCTCAAGAAGGATCACGGGCACCCAATCCACATCGTCTGCTCGGGCACCGAGGGTTTCATCAGCCTGGAGGACTCGCTGCTGGCGGGGGCGCTGGTGGCGAGGCTCGCCGAGGCGAAGGTGCCGGGATATCCCGAGGGCGCGCGGATTGGCAATGACGAGGCGTTGATCGTGCTGTCGCAGTGGCTGGAGTCGGAGCGATCGCTCGAACATCGCCCCTTCTGGAAGCTGCTGCAAATGGGCCGCGGCGGACAGAACGTGACCCGCATCGGCCTGGAGCCTGACATCGCGGTGGCGGGCGAGGTCGACCGCTTCCCGATCATCGCCGAGCTGGCCCGCGACCCGCTGCGGATCGTGAAGGTTTGAGCCCCGGAAAGGTGACGACATGCTGGACGAAATGGAAAAACTGGTCTCGCTCTGCAAGCGCCGGGGGTTCATCTTCCCGTCGAGCGAGGTTTATGGCGGGATCAACGGGTTCTGGGACTATGGTCCCCTGGGCGTCGAGCTGAAGCGGAACATCAAGGATGCCTGGTGGGCCGATAACGTGCGCTCGCGCGATGACATGGTCGGGCTGGATTGCTCGATCATCATGAACCCGCGGGTGTGGGAGGCGTCCGGGCACGTCGGCGGGTTCTCGGACCCGATGGTGGATTGCCGCGCGACGAAGGAGCGGTATCGCGCCGACCAGATGTACGTCTTCGCGTACGTGTTCCCGCGCACCAACCAGAAGGGTGAGCCGACCGAGGCGTGGCTCGCCGGGCTGGGCGGCGGCCCCGAGGAGGCGGCCGAGGCGGTGGAGAAGCGTGCGGCAAAGCTCGCGAAGAAGTTCGGCGAGCCGACCGATCCACCGGCCGTCATTCCCTATCTCCAGGTTTCGGCCGAGGACCGCGAGAAGGTCATCGGCCCGGCGACGGACGAGCGCGGGACGCTCACCGAGCCGCGCTCGTTCAACCTGATGTTCAAGACGTTCGTCGGTGCGCTCGAGAGCGAGTCGAACGTCGCCTACCTGCGACCCGAGACGGCGCAGGGGATTTTCGCCAATTTCAAGAACGTCGTCGACACGGGTCGCGTGAAGCTGCCGTTTGGCATCGCGCAGATTGGCAAGAGCTTCCGCAACGAGATCAACCCGAGGAACTTCACGTTCCGCTCGCGCGAGTTCGAGCAGATGGAGATCGAGTTCTTCTGCCGGCCGGATGAGTCACAGGAATGGTACGCCTACTGGCGGAACGCCCGGTTCCGCTGGTACGTCGATCACGGCCTGCAGTCCGACCGCCTGCGGCTGCGCGACCACGAGCCCGAGGAGCTGGCGTTCTACTCGAAGGCGACGGCCGACATCGAGTATGCCTTTCCGTTCGGTACAAGCGAGTTGGAGGGGATCGCGCACCGGGGCGATTACGATCTGAAGCAGCACATCCAGCATAGCGGCAAGGACCTGAGCTACTTCGACGAGGAGCGGAAGGAGCGGTTCGTGCCGCACGTCGTCGAGCCCTCCGCGGGCGCCGACCGCGCCACGCTGGCGTTCCTGTGCGAGGCGTACATCGAGGACGAGGTCGGCGGCGAGTCCCGGACGGTGCTCAAGTTCCACCCGAGGCTGGCGCCGGTGAAGGCCGCGGTGTTCCCGCTGGTGAAGCGCGACGGGATGCCCGAGAAGGCCGAGGCCATCTATCGCGAGCTGAAGCGGCGGTTCAACGTCTTCTACGACGAGAAGGGCGCGATCGGCCGGCGGTATCGACGGCAGGACGAGGCCGGGACGCCGTTCTGCATCACGGTGGACAGCCAGACGCTGACCGACGGCACCGTGACGTTCCGCGACCGCGACACTTGCCGGCAATGGCGCGTGCCGGGCGAGGGAGCGGCGCGGGCGCTCGACGACCTGCTGCAAGGCGGGTCGGTGCCGGAGGCGTCCTGATTGATTGGCGGCGTCGCGGTCGGAATCGCCTCTGGAGCCCGGGCACGAACCATGAGAGCCTGTATCAGCCAGGTGAGCACCCTGATGAACCCGTTCGAGTCGGACGCCGCGGCGTACCGGAACGGGGGCTGGTCGGCCGTCGAGCTCTGGCTGACGAAGCTGGAGACCTTCCTGGAGAGCCACACCGTCGCCGAGGCGGCCGCGGTGTTCGCGTCATCCGGGATCGTGCCGGTCGCCGCGGCCGGCCAGGGCGGGCTGTTGCTGTCGCGGGACGCCGGGCATCCGATCCACTGGGACCATTTCCGCCGGCGGCTGGACCTGCTGGCCGAGCTGAGAATCCCGACGCTCATCCTCGCGGCCGACGCCGCGCCGGGCGGCGGAGCGTCCTGGACGCCCGGCGCCGACGACCTGGCACGCGCGGCCGTGGCGCTGGGCGAGGCGGGCGAGCTGGCGGGCTCGGTGGGCGTGCGGATCGCGCTGGAATTCCAGAAGACGTCGCCGATCTGCGCATGCCTGGAGACGGCCGTCGCCATGGTGGCGCAGTGCGGCAGCCCGAACGCCGGGGTCTGCCTCGATGCGTTCCACTTTCAGACGGGGCCGAGCAAGCTCGACGACCTGGAAGGGCTGCCGGCCGAGTTGATCGCCGCGGTGCAGTTCTGCGACCTGACGGGCGTCACGCGCGAGCTGGCCGGCGATGCCGACCGCATCCTGCCCGGCGACGGCGAGATCCCGCTGGCGTCGATCCTCGACCGGCTCGACGCGATCGGCTACGACGGCCACGTCACGCTCGAGCTGCTTAACCCGCATCTCTGGCGGATCCCGGCGGACCGGGTGGCCGACATGGGACGGCAGGCGCTCGCTCGCGTGCTGGCCCACCGCGACAACCCCGGCAAGGAAGGCGGGGGCCGGGCCCGCGCGGATGCCGTTCACGAAGGAGGACCATGAGCGTGTCCTCGGTGGCGGCCCTCCGACCCGCGCCGGCGCTGTTCCATTAGGAGCAGTACGTCGACTGGCGGATCTACACGATGATCGCGTCGGCCGAGGGGCTCACCGCGGTCGGACTTTTGCACGATGCGGCCGCCTGGTCGACCGACCTCTTGCTGGGTCTGGTCATCGGCATCGGCCTCTTGCTCTTCGTGGCGCTGTTCGTGCTGCGGATGACCACCGAGGTGACGCCGAGCGACGTCCGCGTCTGGTTCGGCTGGGTGCCGATCTACCGGCGGGTCGTGCCGATCGGCGAGGTCCGGCGCGTCGCGCCGGTGTCGTTCCGCCCGATCGCGGATTACGGCTTCTGGGGCGTGCGCACGGGCCGCGACGGCGACCGGGCGCTGATCGCCCGGGGTAGCCGGGGCGTTCGGCTGGAGCTGGCGGATGGGTCGATCCTGGTGATCGGCAGCCAGCGGGCCGAGGAGCTAGCCCAGGCGATCGAGAGCGCGCTGACGCCGCGGGCGTGATCCCGAACGAGCGAGCAAACCCCACTCCGTGGCGGCGATCAGCGCGCCTCGATGGTCGGCGATACGCTGGCCGTTCCGTCGAGTTCCAGGAGCTGGGCAGGTGCTGGTGTGACGGGAAGGCGGACCGTGAAGACGGAGCCACGTCCCGGGCCGTCGCTCTGGACCTCGACGCGGCCGCCGTGCAGTTCGACGAGCTTCTGGACCATGCTCAGGCCGATGCCCAGGCCGCCCTCGGACCGGGCCAGCGCACGCTCTCCCTGGGTAAACAGCTCGAAGACGCGCGGCAGCATCTCCGGCGCGATCCCGATCCCCGTGTCGGCGACGCGGAGGACCGCATGAGGGCCGTCGACGGTGGCCGCGACGGCGATCCGGCCGCCGGGTTCGGTGTACTTGGCGGCGTTATTCAACAGGTTGACGAGGATCTGCTCGAGGCGCACGGGATCGGCGGCGACCTCGATCGAGTCGGGCTCGATCGTCAGGTGAAACTCGTGCCGGCGCTCGTCGACCAGCGGGCGAACGACCTGGGCGGCCGACCGGACGATCACCGCCATGTCCACGCGCTGGGACCGGAGCTGGATCTTGCCGCGGCTGATCCGCGAGACGTCGAGCAGGTCATCGACCAATCGGGTGAGCTGCCGGGCCTGGCGATCGATGACCTCGCGGGACCAGAGATGCGAATCGACGGCCTCGGGGTGAAGCAGGATCTGGACGGCGTTGGTGATCGCGGACAGGGGATTGCGCAGCTCGTGGGCGAGCATGGCCAGGAACTCGTCCTTGCGCCGGATCTCCTCGGCGACGCGGGCCTCGGCCTCGCGGCGCTCGGTGACATCGCGGAAAACCAGCACCACGCCGGCCACTCGGCCATCGATGCCCCGGATCGGTGCGCCGCTGTCGTCGATCGGCCGCTCGGTGCCGTCGCGGGCGATGAGGATCGTGTGATTGGCGAGGCCCACCACCACCCCCTCGGCCAGCACGCGGTCAGCGGGGCTTTCGACCATGGCGCGGGTGTGCTCGTTGACGATCCGAAAGACCTCGGCGAGCGGCCGGCCGGCGGCCTCCGACGCGCGCCAGCCGCAGAGCGTCTCGGCCACCGAGTTCATGAACAGCACGGCCCCGCGGTCGTCGGTCGCGATCACCGCGTCGCCGATGCTGGTGACGACCGCCGAGAGCCAGCGGCGGCCGGATTCGACCTGGCGGACCGCGGCTTGCAGCGCCCCGACGAGCAAGGGGATCGTCACCGCGCCGGCGAAGAAGAGCAAAAGCGCCAGGAGATGCGGGTGGATGCTGGGATCACCCCTTCTCACGACCGCGCTGAGCGCGGCGCCGCAGAACAGGCCGACGGAGAGCAGCCCCGGGCCCATGCCGCTCAGCCACGAGATCAGCAGCACGACGAGATAGAGAACCTGACCCAGCTTGCTGATGATGGGAATGTGCAACAGCGCGATCACCACCGCGGCGATCACGATCGCGACGCCGTAGCGGATCGGCCACCTCGCCTGACTCAATGCGACGAGCTTCTGCGCGTTCACCGCACGCCCCCTCACGACCTCATCCCGTGGATGAAGTCTCGCAGATTCGGACTCGACGGGCCAGGGGATACCGCGCCGATCTCGACACCGGCGCGGGCGAGCGATCTGCCGACCCGCGATCATCGCCCCGGGCAGCCTGCTGCGCATCCCGCGCGCGACGAATTGCGCGATCGCACGCGGAACCACGCGCCTTTCCGCGCGCGATGTGGTAAAGTTCGTGGAGCGAACGGCCGAGGCGGCGCGGCCGTCGCGCGGTCGCGGCGGTCGGAAACCGGATGGAACGCCCGCAAGCAGGCCCCTGTTCGTCGGACTGTTTCGCCCGGCCGCGGAAGCCCATACGCATCCTGGAGCTTCCTGATTCTCATGCTACTATTTTTTGATTCGATAACCCGTTGAATGGAAGCGCTGCCCGGTGGATCGAGCGGTCCAGGGCGGCTGGCGCGTGCTCAGGGGTCCTTGATGCCGGCCGCGCTGATGTGACGGCATGAGAATTGCCCACAGTGCTGGAATGGAATCGCCGATGAGGGACGGAGTCGAGCCGGCTACAGGCCAGAGCCGAACGGTGCGAGACGGATCACCGGGTGGAAGGCGATCGGCACCGAGTCTCTAACGCGAGAGGTTCCTCATGACTCAGGGCAAGAAGAGCAGCAAGGGTACGCTGGGCCGGGCCGGCAAGGCCGCGGCGAGCGTCGCCAAGCCGACCGCGAAGCGAGCGAAGAAAACCACCGCCGCCGCGGGACGCGGGGCGAGCGGTGTGCTCCGCTCGATCGGTGAGACGGTCGCCGAGGGAGCCGAGGCCGTCGCCAGGGCGGGAGCCAGGGCGATCGAGACCGTGAAGGAGACGATGGCCGGCACGTCGACCTCCAGGTCCGCTCGGCCGAAAGCGAAAGCGAAAGCGAAAGCCAAGGCCAAGGCCAAAACGCCGACGAAGTCGGCACAGGCCGACTCGGTCCGCTCGGCGGCCGACGGCGCCGCGAAGCCGAAGGCAGCGGCGAGCAAGAAGGCTTCACCCAGGGCGAAGAGCGCGCCGGCCAGATCCTCGGCGGCGAAGTCCTCGACCAGGTCCTCCTCGGCCAAGTCCCCGGGTACTCGGATGAAGTCCCGCTGATCGCTGATCATGGGATGAGCCAGCCTTCGCCCGCGTGCCGGTCTGGTGCGGGCAGGCTGGGCTCGCAGGAGACGAATCATGGCGCGCAACCGGGCCGAGCGAGAGCTGCGCGAGATGTCGAGCCTGGTCCGCGCGATTGCCGACGACGCGGGCCGGCTGGCTCGCCAGCACGTGGCGCTGGTCCGCGCCGAGCTCCGCGAGGGGCTCGGGCCGGCGCCGACCGCGCTGGCCGCCGTCGGCGCCGGAATCGGCCTGGCCGCGGCCGGAGGGATGCTCGGGGCCCTGATGATGGTCCACGGCCTGCACCGGGCGACGCGCCTGCCGCTGTGGGGCTGCTACGGCCTCGTCGGCGGCGCGATGGCGGCGGCCGGATACGGCCTGGCCGCCTCGGGCGCCCGGCGCGCGGCGAGCGTCCGGATCATGCCCCGCGAGACGATCAGCGCCCTTCGCGAGGACATCTCATGGCTCAAGGACCAGATCGCCGGGCCGGACAGTCCCGCCTGAGCAGCGAGGGCAACGGCAGAATCGGAACCCCTGGCGAGCGGGATCTCCGCCCGTCAGACCTCCGCGCCGCCATCGCCACGACCCGCGACGAGTTGGCTCATCATCTCGAGGAACTCAAGCACCACCTGTTCCATCCACGTCTGTCACCCCTCGATCCCGACACGGAGACACCCATGGCGACCACGAAGAAGAAGTCCGCAGGGCGATCATCCGCCGCGCGCGACGACGCATCGAAGTCTACCAAGCCGACGTCCAGGGCCCGCGCCGCGGCCGCCGCACAGCCGCGGTCGTCGGGCGAGGCCAGCAAGAAGACCGCCTCGCCCCCCAAGGTCAAGGTCAAGGCAAAGGCTAAGGCGAGCGGCAAGGCCAGAGCGACGACCGGCAGCAAGTCCTCGGCCAGTTCGACGAACCCGACGCGATCCCCGGCAGTCGCGTCGCGCAAGGCCGGCATGTCAACATCCTCCTCATCCTCGTCCTCGTCCGCGGCGAAGGCCAGGGGGAAAGGCCAGGCTGGCGGGTCGCGCAAGAGCACGACCCGGCCGAAGGCCCGGGGCAGATCGGCGGCGAAGAGTCTGATCGAGAAGACCGGCGCGGTCCTCGATACCATGGTCGCCGGCGCGGTCGTCGGCGCCGTCACCGGCGCGGCCGCGGCCGTCGCCGGAGAACCGACTGCAGTCGCGCCCGGGACATCCACGACCCTCTCCGCCTCGCCCGTGAAGGCCGGCGGCCCGGGCACGAAGGAGGTCCTCGGCGATCTTGCCTCGGGCGCAGCCGTCGGCGCGGCCTCCGGCGTCGCCAGGAGCGTCCTGCCCCCCGAGAAGCCCCGGCGCGGCTCCGGGAAGAAGTGAGGGCCTCGTGCGCGGGTCGGCCGATCCGGCCCGCGTTTCGTTGCCCGAGATCGAGCCCGTTGAAGGAAGAGGTCAGGCTTCAGCCTGACGAGAGTCGAGCATCGGGCTGAAGTCTGGAGCGCATTGCAGATGGGTGGCTCACGGAGGGGTTGGGCCGGCGAAGAGTCAGTGCCGGCAGGGCTCTGAGCCCCCGTCAGAGGGCGATCGGACTTAGCCGGGAGGCGTCAGCACCCGGGGGTCGGACCGCAGCGCCTCACACTGAATCTTCTCGACGGACCCACCCGGCCGCGACCCCGCCATGCCACGCCACGCGGGGTCGCGGCCGGGTGGGTGACACGATGTGGGAGAGATGAGGGTTCGCGTGGCAGTCTGGGGGGCTGACGCCTCCCGGCTACGTCCTGGCGCACACTTCGCGGGCTTCCGGGACAGACTCGAACCTCCGTCTCTCGCCCCTGCACCA
>JAKAUH010000819.1 GCA_021818605.1 Planctomycetota bacterium | reverse complement strand
ACCGGTCCAGCCCGCGCGGGCATTCGCTCGCGATCGACTCATCGGTGTTCACGCTCATCACACCGGACGATCCAACGCTGCCACGCGATCTGGTCTTCGACCCCGACGGCCGCGAGCGGTTCCGCAAGTATCTGCCGTTCCCGGCGTTCGTCAACACGATCGAGAACTACCCCTATCCGTACGTCATCGGCGGGAAGTGCTGGGAGTTCCCGTGCATCGTGCCGAGCGACTGGGAAGGTCAGAACATCAACAAGTCGAACAGCCCGCGAACCCTCGCCGACATGAAGGCGGCGCTCGACGCCGTCGTGATCAAGCAGGGCGTCTTCGACCTGGTGTTCCACCCGCACGGCTGGATCAGGAGCGACCAGATCGTCGACCTGATTGACCACGCCGTCACCAGGCACGGCAAGAAGGTCAAGTTCCTCACGTTTCGCGAGGCGCTCGACAGGCTCAATGCCAACGTCCTGGGCGGCCGGCCGCTGCGGCAGGCCGACGGCCAGGCGGCCCGTCCCCAGTCGGGCAAGGTCGACGTCGGCAGGCGGTTCGTGGACATCGATGAGGACGGCCACCCTGACCTCGTGTACTCGAACGACACCGAGTACGGCCTCTACCTCTTCGACCCCGCAACGAGCGACTGGACGCGGAAGGTCATGGCCGGCAAGGCGGGCGAACCCGGAGCGCTGCCGAGGATTGTGCGCGACGGCGACCATGACAACGGCTTCTTCGTCCACTCGCGGAGCCTCTGGTGGCAGAACGAGGACACGGCGAAGCTCCCCAACCTGGTTGACCGCCGCTCGTTCAACGAACTGCTCAAGGACGTCGAGCCGACGGGCAAGACGCCCGAGGCGTCGCTCCGGTCGATTCGGGTCGAGCCCGGCTTCAAGGTCGAGCTGGCTGCCGTCGAGCCGCTGGTCGCGGACCCGATCGCGTTCGACTGGGGCGCGGACGGGCGGCTCTGGGTCGTCGAGATGGGCGATTATCCGCTCGGCACCGACGGCCGCGGCAAGCCGGGCGGCATGGTGCGAGTGCTGACCGATGACGACGGCGACGGCCGGTATGACCGCGCGTCCACGTTCCTCGACGGCCTCGGTTTCCCGACCGGCATTTTGCCCTGGCGCAACGGCGTGCTGGTCGCGTGTGCCCCCGAGATCTTCTTCGCCGAGGACCGCGATGGCGACGGTCGCGCCGACCACCGCGAGGTGCTGTTCACCGGGTTCCGCGAGGGGAACCAGCAGCACCGGTTGAACGGCTTCGAGCTGGGCCTCGACGGCTGGGTTTACGGCGCGAATGGCGACAGCGGCGGCGAGGTCCGGTCGCTGAAGACGGGCAAGACGGTGAACATCAGCGGGCGAGATTTCCGCTTCCGGCCCGATACGGGCGAGTTCGAGGCCGAGAGCGGCCAGACGCAGTACGGCCGGCACCGGGACGACTGGGGCCACTGGTTCGGCAACAACAATCCGAACTGGGCGTGGCACTATCTCCTCTCGGAGCACGACGTGCGCCGGAACCCGCATTACGCCGCGCCTGACTCGCGGCAGATGCTCGAGCCCGAGAGCCGCCTCTACCCGATCAGCCGGACGGTGGCGCGGTTCAATGATCCGGGCGCGGCGAATCATGTGACATCGGCCAATAGCGCGACGCCCTATCGCGACGAGCTGTTCGGGCCGTGGTTCGCCACGAGCCTGTTCGTCAGCGAGCCGGTACACAACATCGTTCACCGGACGATCCTCGAGCCGGACGCGGCGACGTTCCGCGGCAGGCGGGGTCCCAACGAGTCGGGGCGCGAGTTCCTGGCGTCGAGCGACAACTGGTTCCGGCCGACAATGCTGCGGACCGGGCCGGACGGTGCGCTCTGGATCGCCGACATGTATCGCGCGGTCATCGAACATCCCGAGTGGATCCCGGACGACTGGGAGCAGCGGCTGGACCTGCGCGCCGGCAGCACGCAGGGGCGGATTTATCGGGTCTATCCGGTTGCCGGAAAGCCTCGCGCGATCCCGCGGCTCGACCGGCTCGACGCCGCCGGACTGGCCGCCGCGCTCGAGAGCCCGAACGGCTGGCAGCGCGATACGGCGCAGCGGCTATTGCTCCATCGCGGTGGCACCGAGGCCGTCGCGGCCCTTCGCTCGCTGGCAGCCGGCACCCGGCGGCCCCAGGCGCGCGTCCAGGCGATCTGGACTCTGGCGGATCTCGGGGCGCTCGACGAGCCCTCCGCGCTGGCCGGCCTGACCGATACCGACCCTCGGGTGCGCGAGGCTGTCGTCGCGGCGGTCGCGCCCCTGTTGTCCGGGTCGCCCGGGGTGGCCGCCGCGGTGCTTCGCCTGACCGAGGATCCGTCGGCGCGGGTCAGGTTCCAGACCGCACTGCTCCTGGGCAACTGGACCGATCACCGCGCCGGCCAGGCGCTGGCCCGGCTGGCCCGTCGAGACGGAGCGGATCCCTGGATGCGGGCGGCGGTCCTCAGCTCGGCGCTGCCGCACGTTCCCGCGCTGCTGGCCGGCCTGCTCCGCGGCGAGGGGGAGGAAAAGCCGTCGCCGATCGTTGAGCCGGTTCTCGAGCTCGCCGGTGCGATGCCGGGCGGGCTGAACGACGCGGCCTTTCGATCGATCGGCCGGCCTGCGGGGCCCGGCGGCCGTTACGCGTCCTGGCAATACACGGCGCTGGCGGGCCTGCTGTCGGCCCGCGAGCGGAGCAAGGCGCCGAAGTCACCCGACCTCGAGCGAC
>JAKAUH010000651.1 GCA_021818605.1 Planctomycetota bacterium | reverse complement strand
ATATCTCTGCACGTCGAGCAGGAGCGGCATGCGGTCGTGGCCCAGGAGCTTCCTCGCTGCGATGGCGACCTGAAGCCGCACGTCCGGGCTGGGATCACCGCTGCGCTGGATCGTCTTCTCGCGGATCGACGGCTCGACCTGCCCCATGTTGCCCGCCGCGCGGACGCCCCAGGCGCGACAGGTCGCGTCCGGGTGCGTCAGAAGCTTCGCGTGGAAGCCCGGATCGAGCGGCCCCGAGCTGACGAGAGCCCAGAGCCCGTGCATCCGGGCCTTGCGGTCGAGCTTCGCGTCGAGCACCAGCGCCTCGAGCTTGCCGCGAATCGTCGGCGAGGCGCGCTCGGTCAATAAACGCTGCGCAATATCGCGATCATAGACGTTCGGACTCGCCAGGAGGCCGATCAACTGATCGTCGCTCGACTTCGCCAGGTCGAAGCCCGCCCGGCGTGGCGTGTCCCTGTACCTGACGCGGTAGAGCCGGCCCTTGAGGCGGTCGATGCCGGCCGGGTCGCGGTTGGCGTCCTGGTAGCAGTGATACTGGTCGTACCAGTCGAGGATGTAGAGGCAGCCGTCGGGCCCGGTCTTCTGCGAGACGGGCATGAACCAGGTGTCGTTACCGCTCAGGAAATCGGGCGCGGCTGTCGCCCTGTAGGTCGAGCCGTTGCGCTCCAGCACATCGACGTTGATGCAATTCCCGTGGATGTTGCCCATGTAGAGCCGGCCGCGGTACTCGGGCGGATAGGCCGGGCTATCGAAGTAGTGGATGCCGCAGTACGCCGCCTTCTGGTGCCTGTGGTCGACGATCGACTCGATCGGCCAGGTGAACGGCGGATACGGCCCGCCCTGGCGGATGTAGTAACCTGTCTCGACCAGGTGCCAGAGGTGGTCGATCACGCACGCGCTCGAGAAGAACGAGCCCTCGGGGTCGATCGCGATGCCCCAGGGATTGCTGGTCCCCTCGCACCAGACCTCGAACACGCGTGTCTTCGGATGGACGCGGAAGATTGCGCAGGTGAACTCATACGTCTGGCCGTTCTTCGAGGCCACCTTGCACGGGTTGAAGACGCCGTTCCAGCCGTAGAGCCAGCCGTCGGGCCCCCATGTGAGCGAATTCGGCAGCTCGTGGGTGTCGGAACGGCCGAAGCCGGTGGCGACCACCTCGCGAGAATCGGCACGGCCGTCGCCGTCGGTGTCGCGGAGGAACAAAAGGTCGGGCGCATTGGCGACCCAGACGCCGCCGTGGCCGACGGCGATCCCCGAGGGGATATTCAGGCCATCAGCGAACACGGTGAACCGGTCGGCGCGGCCGTCGCCGTCGGTGTCCTCGATGACCTTGATGCGGTCGCGGCCGCGGCCGGCGGCATGACGCGGATACTCGATGCTCTCGGTGATCCAGACTCGGCCGCGCTCGTCGAAGGTCATGGCGACCGGGTTGACGATGTCGGGCTCGGCGGCGACAACCTCGACAGCGAAGCCCGGCGGCACGGACATCGCGCGGGCCGCCTCGGCCGGCGAGCGCGGCGGATTGGGCGGCCGGTCCTGGTTGTGGGGGATGACCGCGGCGGGCCCCGGTTGATCCTGCGCCAGCGCGGACGCTCCCCAGGGCAGCAAGGCCGACACGAGGGCGAGGAAAAGGAGACCGCTGGCTCGGCGCATGAATGACCTCGCTGGTCCGGCTGGCGGGACGCCCGTCATGTGGTCGCGGCCGGGGTCGGCGGTGGGGCCTCGTCGGACGGGAGATCGTCGAGCAGGCGGTGGAGTGAGCTGGGCTCGACCGGCTTGACGATGTGGTGGTCGAAGCCGGCCTCGTGCGAACGGCGACGGTCCTCATCCTGGCCCCAGCCCGTCAGCGCGACGACCGTGGCGCTCTGGAGCATCGTCTCGCGACGGATGCGACGGCACACCTCGTATCCGTCCATGCCGGGCATGCCGATGTCGAGCAGGACGAGTTGCGGGCGAAAGTCCATCGCCTGGCGCAGCGCCGCCGGCCCGTCGTAGGCCACGCGGACTTCCTGTCCGGCGAGCTTCAGCAGCATGCCCAGGCTCACGGCCGCGTCGACGTTGTCGTCCACGACCAGTACGCGGTGGCGAGATGACGCGCGATTCAAGCGGTCAGGCTCCCTGGCAATCACCCGTCGTTCACCGTTCCTGAGCGCCGGTGCGGGCAGACGGACGACGAATTCGCTGCCCCGGCCAAGTCCCTCACTATAAGCCGCGACGGTCCCGCCGTGCAATTCGACCAACTTCCGGACGAGCGTCAGCCCAATGCCGACCCCGCCGCGCGAGAGCTCCACGCGACGTTCCGCCTGCACGAAGAGGTCGAACACCCGGGTCAGCATCTCGGGCGCGATCCCAATCCCATTATCGCGAATCCTCAGCACGACTTCACCAGTGTCTCGCCCCAGTTCCACCGCAATCTCACCGCCCGCTTCGGTGTACTTGGCTGCATTGTTGAGCAGGTTCACCACAACCTGTTCGAGCCGGGTCGGGTCGCCGGCGATAACCAGCGGTTCGGGGGACAGGGTGACGGCCAGTCCGTGGCCGCACTCGTGGATGAGGGAGTTGACGGCGTGGACGGCGCGATTGACCAGGGCGATGAGGTCGACGGGCTCGACTCGCAGCTCGAGGCGGCCGCGACTGATCCGGGCGACGTCGAGCAGGTCGTCGAGCATCCGGGCCATGTGGCGAACCTGGCGCTCAGCCATCTCGATGGCGGTGGCCGCGTCGG
>JAKAUH010000182.1 GCA_021818605.1 Planctomycetota bacterium | reverse complement strand
GCTGTTATGCTGCTTCGCTGTCTGCTCTCCGCTCTCCGCCCCTTTTCGACGATTCTTTCACATCCTCTGAGCCCAGAAATGCCTGGCCACAAACCCATGAAATCACGAGAAAACCAGGCCTCCGATTGGCCGGGATGACCCAGGAATCGGGCGCTTCTTCGAGGCTGTCGCCAGAACACCGGCCCCCTCTCGTGGCCCGTCGCCCCGAGGGCCAGCGACTGATCAGCCCAGGGCAACGCCCGGGAGTCCGGTCGGAACCATCTCAACGAGCCCTGAAGGAGCGCCGCGTCGGGCCCCCTTGTCGCGTCCCTTCTGGGCTTGGGATGGGTCTCGGCCCGGACGGCGCTCAGGGCGGATCTGTTCGACCCTTTCAGGGCCAGTTCCCGGCCCGGTTGCCGGCCGCCCGTCTCGATGCTTTCGTCGGATTTCGTCCTTTTTGCTTCCGCGTTGCCATTTCGGATTCTGCTACTTCGAGGACGGTCCCGCGCTGGTGCCGCCGCCAGAACTCGCGATCTCGATCGAGCGCTTCACCTGGCCCTTCTCGTCGAAGAGGCCGACGGCCGGCGTGGCATCGGGGCGCATGGCCATCGCGGCGCGGAGCGTGCCGGCCTCGTCGTAAACGTTGACGCCCGAGCTGCCGTCGCGCCCGACATCCAGCGAGGCCCGGACCTGCCCCTGGTCGTTGAACAGGCCGATGCCGGGCGTCCCGTCCGGCCGGAGGGCCACCGCGGCGCGGAGGGCCCCCGAGCCGTCGTGCAGGTTCATCCCCGCCTGACCCTCGGCATCCAGGTCGAATGAGAGCCGCACCTGGCCGCTCTTGTCGAACAGCCCAAATCCCGGCGTGCCGTCCGGCCGGATCGCCAGCGAGGCCCGCATGACCCCGTCGTCATCCCGGAGCACGAACTCGCGAGCCTCGACCGTCGCCAGCTTCTGGGCCGCCGCCCCCGCCAGGCCGACGATCGCCACGCAGCCCATCAGGCCGATCCCCGCCCGTCGCCAGCGCCGATAGCTTCGCTCGGTCTCCCGGTTGATCCGCTCCAGAGCCTCCAGCCGTCGTTCCAGATCCCTCGCCGATTCAAGATTCACCGCAATTCCCTCCATCTCTCTGGACGCCGACATCTCTCTCCGACTCCCCCTTAAGCAACGGGTGCGCCACATGCTCCCCGGCGAGCGAATCTTTGCTGCTAACCCTTTCCTGCCAATGATTTGCGTTCCTGAAATTCCCCCGTTCACCGGTCGGACCTCGATCCCGGATGTCGATTCGACGGGCATTCTGCACGAAGAACCAGCAAACGGCACGAACCGGAAATCGGGATTGTTCTAACTGGAATCGCTGAAGGGGATACAGGAGTTGCAACCGATAAGAGGCAAGCCGTCTCTCCTCTCCAGATGGCATGGAAAATCCCATCGGACCATCCCATGTGGACATGTCCTCCGATCGACGCCGCGTCGTTGTGGCTGCCGATTCGGAGATTGTGCCCGAAATCCTTCATCCAGTGAGTTGCGGGGAGATGATGCGGGTATACAGGATCTCAGTTACGACGGACGTCGGGCGAAGAGGGCTCGCGATTGCGCCCTTCACAATTCTCGCCGCCCTGTGGGGTGCATCGGCCTGGGGAGCTGGTGACGACGACCGCGCGAACTCTTCCTCATCGCCAGCACGGCCGGTGATTCCTCCGCCTCGGCGCCTCGTCGACCTGGTGGCCGGCGTTGCGGGGCCGCCGGCGGACGCGACACGGCCGGGCATCCCGCCGCCGCGGCGGTTCGTCCTCGACCCCCAGGTCGGCCGCGTGCAGAGCGCAGGCGCAGGGTCGCCCGCCCCGGCTCAGGCGGGCGGGCCGGGGCCGGCTCCGGCTCCGGCTCCGGCTCCGATCGAGGAATCGACCCCCGTGCCCAACCTGGCGGTCCCCGCCGCCGAGCGCGGACTCGGCGGCGGCGAGCCCACCGAGGCCGAGGCCGAGACCGAGGCGGCCGCCGCCCCGGCGCCGACCACCAACACCCTGTTGATGCGCGCCCTCAAGATGACCGACTCGCCGTTCAAGGTCTATGGCTGGATCCAGAACAGCTACACCGGCAATGCCAACGGCTACGGCAATGGCCTGAACTTCGGCGTTAACCCGAATTCCAAGGCCAACCAGTGGATGGGCAACCAGTATTACCTCGTCATCGAGAATCCGCTCGAGCTGAATGACTCGGTGAATTTCGGCTTCCGCATCGACAACATGTTCGGCAATGACTGGCAGTTCAATTACAACCAGGGCCTGTTCAACGGGGCGTTCCCACCGGGACAGTTCGCCGGCTACGACCTCTCGCAGCTCTACGGCGAGGTGCACCTGCCGATCCTGACTCCCGGCGGCCTGGATATCAAGGGCGGCCTCTGGTACACCCTCGCCGGCTACGAACAGGTGCCGGCGATCGCCCGCCCATTGCTCTCGGTCCCCTACATGTTCAACTACGGCCAGCCGTTCCGTCACCTGGGCGTGCTGACCACGCTGCACCTCACGCCCAAGCTCAACCTCTACAACGGCGTCATCAACGGCTGGGACCGGTGGTTCAGCGAGAGCTACATCCCCGGCTACATCGGCGGCTTCGCCTGGACCTCGCGCGACGACAAGACCCAGATCGCCTTCACCTGCGTCTGGGGACCCAACCAGTTCCCCCACTTCCTGGCGGCGAACCAGTCGATCTACCCGACCGGTTATATCAACATCCCCAGCCTCGCCGGGCAGGT
>JAKAUH010000431.1 GCA_021818605.1 Planctomycetota bacterium | reverse complement strand
TGATGGCATGGGATGGACCACATCCTGAACCATCGGGCCGAGCCCCGACGCCGTTCGGGAGCAAACGGGATCGGCGAGCCCGAGAAGGACATCCTCTTCGAATTGAAGGGCCGGTGCCACGCCGGTCGATTCCACTCGCGGCTGAAGGCCGGTCTCGAGCCTGGAGGCAACAGGATCGGGATCACCGAGGAAGTCTTCGAGCTTCCGGCCGAGGAAGGATACTGGCGTCGGGACGAAGACGGATGGCTCGACGGCCGTCGGGCGGCGCATGGGGCGAAGCAGGTCGCTCGATCGCAGATCTTCCCGGGCGAGTCGGTGGCGCCCCACGACTGGGTGTGGCTCGTCCGGCGCTGGCAGTTCCTCGCCCTGAATCCGCAACCGATGGGCGAGCCCTCGCCGCAGCGGCGGACCGGCGGACCTCCGATGCTGAACCGCGACGGCTCGAACCTCGGCCAGTACCTCTGGTCCCTGCGCGAGGCGAGCGTCGACGCGTTCAACGACCTCCTCGAAGCCCTCCAGTACGTACTGCCCTATGCCAGGGACGTCCAGCCGACCATCACCCAGGAGATCGAGCGGCTGATCTTCCTGGAGATGACCGAGGAGAACTTCAAGGTCCCCGGCTGGCTGCTCTCCACGGGCACATTGCGAATCCTGGCGCTGCTGGCCTGCCTGCGGCATCCCGATCCGCCGCCGCTCCTCGTGGTCGAGGAGATCGAGAACGGCCTCGATCCGCGGGCCATCCACCTGCTCGTCGAGGAATTCCGCGCGGCGATCGACGCGAAAAAGACTCAGATCCTGGTCACGACGCACTCGCCCTATTTGCTCGACCTGCTGGATCTTTCGCACATCGTGGTGGTGGAGCGGGTCGAAGGCGAACCCGTGTTCCGACGTCCGGACCGGGCGCAGCTTGCCGAGTGGTCGAAGTCGTTCGCGCCGGGGCGGCTTTACACCATGGGACGATTGACCGGGAAATCGTGATGCCCAGAGTCGGGATTCTTGTCGAATGTGGACCGGACGGCCTGGAAGTCCACGTCTGCGGCAAGATCTGCGCGTTGCTCCAGCGCGACACGAGCATCACCATCGAGCCTGACATCGTCCCGATGGGGAACAAGCTCCGGCTCATCGAGGACTGCGGGCCGGCCGCGCGGCTTCTCTTCGACCGCGGCTGCGAACGGGTCGTCATCCTCTGGGACGAGCGACCGCCCTGGCCCCGCGAGGGCGAACCACTCTGCTGGCATCACGAGCGCCTTCAGATTCTCGAAAGGCTCCGGGTCGCTCACATCGCCAACCGGCCGGTGTCGCTGGTCTGCATCGAGCGCGAATTCGAGTCGTGGCTGCTCCACGACCACCGGCTCCTGTCCGACCTGCTCTCACGACCGACCCGGCCGGTACGCATCAAGCGGCAGAAGAACCCCGACCGCATGGACAACCCCAAGGGACGGATGATGTCCCTGTTCAACCAGCACGGCGCCCGGTACGTCGACGTGCAATATGCCCGCCGGATCGCCGCCGCCCTGGACAACCTCGACCACCTGCTCAGGTGCCGGACATTCCACAGGTTCGCCGAGCGCATCGTCGGCCGCGGGCTTTGACCGGCGCGATGCGATCGTCGAACCGTCCATTCCCGAGCCCAGCGATTCCCGATGATCCATCTGGAGGTGAGGCGCCGTGGCCGACCGAACCCGCGAAATCCTGGAGGACCTGGAAGCCGTGCGCGAGAACCTGCTCGCGCTGTCGGACGAGATCTGGACGAGTATCAACCACAACGACCCGGAGGCACTCGAAGAGGGAGTGCAGTTCAAGCGGGCCTACAACGAGAAGATGGCCGCCTTCGACAGGCTGGCCTCCGAACTCTCGACGATGGTCCAGCAGTTCACCAGCATCCGCCTGGAGGAACACGAGGAATCCGGCGAGGACGACGAGGTCCAGAACGAGCGGATCATCCGGGCGCTCGACCGCGAGACGCCCCACTCGATCGACGAGGACTTCGAGTACAAGCGGCCGTACGGTTTCATCCTCGACGGCCGGGGGACCAGCGGCGTCCGGCTCTGGAACCGGCTCTTCACGCTGATCTGCCTCGAGCTCTACCGCCGCGATCCCGCGCGGTTCCGCGAGCTGCTCGATCGCCCCGAGAACGTCCGCAAGCGCGGCGGCCTCCTCTTCAGCCGCGATCCGGCGCGACTCCGCAAGGCCCAGAAGATCGCCGATGGCCTTCACGCCGAGATCAACCACTCCGCCAATGGCCTCCGCGATGTGATCCGCCTCCTTCTGGCGACCTACGAGATCCCGAAGGACCGTCTCCAGATCTTCCTCCGCGAGGACCGCGACGCCGAGGGCGATGACTGAAAAGCCGGCGAGGTGCGGTTCGCCAACGGCGACATCCTTCGACTTTCGTGACGGTTAGCCGGTCCGGGCGAGCATCCCCCGTTCGGCCCGGTCCGCGGGCCCGCTTTGCCCTGGGAGCGGGCGGACCGGAGCGGCGGTTTGGGTGCCGGCCGTTGCGAGGATCGGGCCGAGGCGGGCGACGGCAAGGAGTGGCGGTTGGCGTGTGCCGTCGCCTCCAGGCGAAACACAGGCGGCCCTTCCTCGAATACTCGGACGAGTACGGGAATGGCGAGACGGATTTCCCGCTTCGGTCCGGGCACACCGATGCCGGTTGGCCCGAGGCGGTTTCGGGCGATCACACCGACGCGCGGAATGAACGGCGAGGGGGTCGCCCAGAAGGTCGATCACAGCGATGTCTGGGGAGCCGATCCTGCGGCCGTTCGAGGCGCCTGGGCGAAGGCTTCGGGAGACTCCGATACGCCGCAATCGGGCGTCAGGTTTGGAATGGCCACGACCCTTCCTCCCTCTTCCGACACGACCCGATTGCTCCAGCCGGAGTTCTTCTTGACCAGCGGTTTCCAGACTTGCAAAAATCATCATGCCAGGCAGGCCGTGGCGTCACGGCACCCACCCGCTGGCCTTGAGCCACGTGACTGCAGCCGACAGGCTAACAAAGTAGTGAATGTCTCTTGGCGGCCCGAAGACTGGTCTGATATCCGGGTCGATGGCCGTGGTTTTCGGCTACGCGAAATCGCCCGTGTTGGAACTGACGAATACGCGATGGCCCGCGAAGCCGCCCACGAGCAGCGCGTCGACGAGGCTAACGGCGTGCTCCAGTATCGCCGCGTCCTTGGCCCCCTGGCCGCCCTTTCTCGCTGGCTTGAGACCTATAATGATCCGGTCGATGGCGCGGCTCAACGCTTCGCAGTCCTTGTCCAGCAGGATGGACGCGTCGAGAAGGTTCCTGGAGAGCGTTCTCAGACGGTCGGGTAGTGTCGCCAGGCCGGCCGGCGACGGGCCGAGAGCAGGAAGCCCGACGAAGGTGCAGGAGGCAGAGACGGCACCGACGCTGTTGACGGCGTTCTCA
Source organism: Planctomycetota bacterium (assembly GCA_021818605.1). GTDB lineage: Bacteria > Planctomycetota > Planctomycetia > Isosphaerales > Isosphaeraceae > JAKAUH01. The sequence continues at coordinate 10,648 of JAKAUH010000431.1, read as the reverse complement.
CAGTCCTGGACGGCCTCATCGATGTGAGCGATCCACTCCGTCGGCGTCGGGCATGCAATGACCGGGTAAACGGTCGGCGGTGTGCGGTTCGCACCCGTCAGGATTTCTGTCGCGGCCTCCACATTCCCAGCGGCGTTCCGAAGCGGGGCACGGACGACATCCAGCAGAACGCAGGTGTCGAGAAAGACGACGGGGGCGACCGCCCGTTTCATGTGGGCGGCAGCGGCGGCAACATCCAGCATAACCGTCAGTTTCCACCGGCCTCGGAGTATTCGGCGAGCAGGGCGGCCTCCCGGACGAACCGCTCCGTGAGAGTGCGAGCGTCCCCGGACCCCCAGCCATTACTGACGAACCAATCCAGTAGCTCGTCCTCGTCGAAGGCAACGTCTTCCTGAGACGCGGTGATGAGGAACTTCCGCCAGGCGGCTTCCGAAGCCTCAGCAAGCGGGAGTCCTTCGCCGGTCGCAATGTCGCTGAAGGCAACAAGGGCTGCCATCGTCCTGGGCTGCACAACGCTGTTGGGGCCGAGGCGCGGGCGCGTGACCTTGAGCCCGAAGCGACTCGCACACGGGACGATCACGTTCTTGATCACATCGTCAACGACCGTTGCCACCTCGACAGGACCCACACCGGGGGGGTATCGATGAGGGAGTACGTCCCTCCGCGGATCCGGTGTTCTGACACGACGTTCAAGCAGAGCAGAAGGCGCGGGCCGTTCTCCGGGCCGCCGACGAAGCAAAGCACCCTGTTCCTCTGATATGCGTGCCAGTTCTGTCTCTTTGCCGCTTCTTCATCCCGCTCGAAGCCCTTACTCTTGAGCCTGGTCTCAAGGTCTTTCAGCATCGAGGTGATCTGGTCGGCTTTCCCCTCGATGAGGATTCTCCGCCAGGACGCGATCAGATCGATCGCCTGGACGCCGTCCATCTCAGGCTCCTTCGAGAGCGGCGCGAGTCACGGCCTACCTTTACGACCTGGATTATCCTGCTTGCCTTTTTTCTGGTCAAGCAGCGGGGAGGCATTGATGCGTTAATTGCCTTGCACGCCTCGGTCCGGGCACACCGACGCCTCCTCGGGGATGTCCTCCGGTCTTGTGGCGGCTGGGACGGCCTTGATTGTGGCGAACCCCGTTCTTATCTGCGAGGCGAACCGGTTCCTGTATCCGGACGCCGGAAACCTGGCGGCGGTCCTGTACCTCGACAGGATGAAGTATCCCTCCGCGTACCGCCGGATCACCGCGTCGGTGCGGCAGATGGTCCCGGACTTCGGGGACCTCGTGCTGGAGCCAGGTTCGCTGAACCCGCAGCAGATCTTCCTGAAAACTGGACCCACAGGGAACGACCCCACGAGCTCGGCCCTCATCAGCTCTCCGACGGCTCGAGCGCCCTGCCGATGGGTGGCTCACGGAGAGGCCGAGGGCTGCCGATCCATCCCGTCCGGTCCAGTCCGGTCCGGTCCAGTCCGATGGGAAAGGCGGCTCTGTCCGCCGATCCCGCCCGAGTCGTCCCGGCCCGCCCGGTCGGGGTACAGAGTCCCTCCTGCAAAAGTCGGGAGCCGACCGGCGGACGTATGACGATCGCCTGTGAGCGACCCAACCGCAGCGTTCTCTCGCTCCGCTTCATCGCCCTGGCGACGTAGTTCCTCCAACCCGAGGAACGAACGGCTGCCGCTCCTGATCGCGCTGGATGATCTGGGAGAAGAACGCGGTCGGCCGAGGGCCGTACGGATGCAGCAGCTCGGTCAGAGCCTCCCCTGCCTGGCATGCTCAAGCCGGCCAATCGTCAAAGTCAGCATAATCTGGACGAAAAACAAGAATTCCGGAAAAACGAATGAATACTTCGGCCCTCTGTGGCGTATATATTAAGTTGGCGCGCTCCTTGGCAATTCGGTCGTCGGAATTCAGGGCCATACAGGCCCGAGATGGCAACCCGCCCGGCCCGCCGGAACCCTCCGGCAAGGCCCGGCGATCCTCCGCGCCCCTCGCGCTGACTCGGCGAGCGGTGATGCACACAGTCGATCACGATGGATCGAGACTGAATGCCCGCGGACGGTCGCCCGGCCGGCTTGCTGTTGCCATCTCGGGCTTACGATTGATGATTGATTGCTAATATTGGTGGACTGGTTTGGGTTTAAGATTTCGCGTGCTTTGTCGGCCTCGAGCAGGGTCAGGCCGGGGCGACACCCTGAAAAACGCGGGAACGAAGCCAATTTCGGGCGGAGAAGGGTCCCTGGGAGGGTGATTCAGGAGCACCATGGGCCGAAATCGCGGGAACGAAGCCAAAGATATGGCGATTGGAGAAACTTTGTGGGTTGAGATGCCTGGTGGGCTTCCTGTGCGAAGATGCAAAGGAAAGCAGGAATGTGAACTGGCCTCGCCAATGGTCGTCATGCTCGTGTGGCGCTAGCTATCCTGCAAGATGGCATCAAGAGGCGGCCTGCTGGAGGGGGAGAGTTCGGGAGCCGGCGCTCACTGGCGTTCACTGAGGGCCCTTGCCGGACTCGATTCCATGGCAGAGAGCGGGTCGAGGCGAAGGGATGAAGGAAACCCGTGGTGTTCCAACGGTTTGCGTGGCGCGGTCACCACGCCGACCGACATGGCAGCGCGCATTCGGGGCCATTCTTTCTCCCTCGGCGGTGCGCCGGAGTGGCATCGCGACGCTGGCGCCGATCGTTCGATGGCGGGGGTGATTCTCGCCGCAAGTGTTGATGCAGCCGGCTGATCGGTGCGTTTCCCGCGGGGCGGGGCGGAGCTGGCAGGAAGACCGGCCGAAATCATGCCACGAGGTGCCACGAGGTGCCATCTGGGCCGGAAGACCGGCCGAAACCAGCCACCGGGTGCCACGAGGTGCCATTTCGCCGATGGATCGGCGGTGATTCGGCCGAGAACCTGCCACTTCGCCTCGAGAACCTGCCACTTCGCCTCGAGAACCTGCCACTTCGCGAGACGGTCGCCAGGATACCGGCATCCTGGCCCGTCGCCCCGAGATCCGCTGCCGCGTACACCTGGAATCCGGAGTCGATTTCGTCAGCGTCCCTGAGCCTGACGCGGGCCCGATCCGATCCGACCCGACTCCGGCTCGGCCCGACCCGAACGGAACGGATCGAACCGGATTGGACTGGACTGGACTGGACTGGACCGGACCGGACCGGACCGGGTCAGGTTGAGAGCCTGACCTACTGCCGATCCGGGCTCGATCCCGTCCGGCCGTCGTGGGCCGGGTTCCTCCCGGCCTCAGACTCCGGCCCGGTCTCCCCGCGACAGACTCCACTTCGCCCCGAAAGCCTGCCACTTCGTCCCGGGAGCCTGCCACTTCGTCCCGGGAGCTTGCCGTCAGGCGCTGTGGGGCGCCGATTCGCCGGGGCCGGGCGGGCGTCTCGACCCGATGGCCCGTCCGTGGGCCGGATCGGGCCGGTGTGTGGGGCCGGGCCCTCTGCTTTCTTTCCTCGATTCTTTCACAAGCGGTAAGCCGACGTTCCCGACGTTCGGTACATCAGGCCGGTAGGAAAGCAGGTCAGGCTGGACAGCCTGACCTGCTGGGGCGGAAACGTTTCGTCCGGGCATCCGTGTCGCGCGGGTCGGGGCAGACCCTTTCCACCTGTCGCCACCCTCTGTATAGTTGAAGGACGGAGGCCGTGGCCTGCATGCAACGTGCGTGGGCCGGTTTGAGCGGCCACCACCTTACCTTCCGGCGACCGGGTCGCGACGGCCGGGTCCCCCGTCTGGCCATGGCGGCACGGCAGGCACTGACTGACTGACTGACTTACTCACTCACTCACTCCGAATCCATCCAGGCGAACCGCGGTCGGACCAGACCGGTCCGGACCCACTGGCTCGCCTCGGCGGCAGTCGAGGACCCAACCTCGAGGAATGACGACTCCTTCCGGATCGTGCGACGGATAACAGCCCGCTCGCGGGCCGCTCTCGTCTGATGTACTGTGGAGCGCAGCGAAGCGAGACGAAACAAAGTGAAGTGAAGCGAAGCGAAGCGGCAAGGAGCCCGCGGTCCAGATCGGGGCATGGCATGGCGCCACGGCCCGCATGGATCGATCGACGGATCGATACCCAGCGAAGCCAAGGTCAGGGGGAAGGCAGCCATGGCAGCTCGTCGATGGGTCGCGCTGGTGGGAATCCTGGTCGTCGCAGGCGCCGGGTGGTCAAGCCGCGGCGAGGCCGGTGACGCAGGTGCCGGCGCCCGTGCCGGCGCGGTCAAGGACCAGGGCAAGCGAACCTCCTCGCCGGCGGCGACAGCGGCGAAGGCCGCGGCCGCGCCCTCGGCCGGGGCGAAGGGGAAGGCGAAACCGGTCAATTTCGCCCGCGAGGTCCGGCCGATCCTGTCGGATCACTGCTTCGCCTGCCACGGGCCGGATGACAGGGCGCGCAAGGCGGGGCTGCGGCTCGATGTCCAGGAAGGAGCCCTCGGCGAGCTCGAGTCGGGCGCGCATGCCGTCGTCCCGCGCAAGCCCGGCGACAGCGAGCTGATCCTCCGCGTCGAGAGCCACGACCCCGAGGAGCTGATGCCGCCGCGGAAGTTCGGCAAACCGCTCTCGCCCGAGCAGGTCGCCGTGCTTCGCCGGTGGGTCGAGCAGGGCGCGACGTGGACGCAGCACTGGGCGTTCAAGGCGCCCGTCAAGCCGGTCCCGCCGACGGTCAAGGATCTGGGCTGGCCAGTCAACGAGGTCGATCGCTTCATCCTCGACCGGCTCGATGACGAGGGACTGCGGCCCGAGCCCGAGGCGGCGAAAACGGCGCTCATCCGCCGCGTCACGCTCGATCTCACCGGTCTGCCGCCGACGCCCGAGGAAGTGGACGCGTTCCTCTCCGACCGCTCGGCCCGCGCTTATGAGACGGTCGTCGACCGGCTGCTTGACTCGCCCCGTTACGGCGAGCACATGGCGCGGTTCTGGCTCGACGCGGCGCGGTACGGCGATACCCACGGTCTCCACCTGGACAACTACCGCGAGATCTGGCCCTATCGCGACTGGGTCATCCGCGCGTTCAACGCCAACAAGCCGTTCGACCGGTTCATCGTCGAGCAGCTTGCCGGCGACCTGCTGCCGAAGCCGACGCTCGACCAGCTCGTCGCCACCGGGTTCAACCGCTGCCACGTCTCGACCAGCGAGGGCGGCTCGATCGAGGAGGAGGTCTATGTCCGCAACATCGTGGACCAGGTGGATACCAATGGCACGGTGTTCCTCGGGCTGTCGACGGGTTGTGCTCGCTGCCACGATCACAAGTACGACCCGATCCGGGCGAAGGACTACTACCAGCTCTTCGCGTTCTTCAACAACATCGACGGCCCGGCGCTTGACGGCAACTCGGCGAAGTGGGCGCCGATCGTCTCAGTTCCGACAGCCAAGGATCGCGAGGCGATGAGGAAGGCCGACGCCGAGATCCAGGCGGCGAGCAAGGCTGTCGCCGACGAGGTCGACCGGGCCTCGGTCGCGTGCGCGGCGAAGGCGAAGCTTGCGGTGAAGGATGCCTGCTCGAAGCGGCCCGCGCGTTCTGAGTTCGTCTGGGTCGACGACGATCTGCCGCCCGGCGCGTCGCCGCAGGGCGAGGGTCAGTTCGTCGGCAAGAAGGGGCATCCGGTCCACGCGGGGAATCGATCGCTGCTGGTGAAATCGGGCGGATTGGTGCAGCGGTTCTTCGACAACGCCGACGAGCGGCTGGTGGTCGGCAAGGGGGACGTGTTCTTCGCGCACGTGTACCTCGACCCGAAGAAGGCGCCGGCCGAGATCATGCTGCAGTGGCACACGGCGTCGGGGTGGTCGCATCGGGCGTACTGGGGCGCCAACGCGATCGACTGGGGCAAGGACGGCACGCCCGAGCGGCTGGCGATGGGCAAGTTGCCCGAGCGCGGCCGGTGGGTCCGGCTCGAGATCCCCGTGGACCGGCTCAGGCTGGCGCCCGGCACGGTGATCAACGGCATGGCGTTCACGCAGCAGGGGGGCACGGTGCACTGGGACGCCGCCGGGATCGTGACCGAGCGGCCGCAGGACGGTCAGCGGTTCGAGTCGTTCGCCGGGTGGGTCCAGGCCGAGCGCGAGCGCGGGCCGTCGGCCGGCCTGTCGGATGACCTGAAGGCGGCAGTCAAGCTCGAGCCGTCGAGGTGGACCGAGTCCCAGGTGAAGGCGCTCTCGAGCTACTTTGTCGAGCGCGCCGACGCGGCGACCGCCCGGTCGATCGCGGCCCTGCGGGCGCGGCTGACGTCGGCCGAGAAGAAGCGGAAGGAGATCGAGGCGAAGGCCCCGACGACCCTGGTCTTCCGCGAGCGGTCGGGCGAGCCGAAGCCGGCGTATTTCCTGAAGCGGGGCGAGTACGATCAGCGCGGCGAGAAGGTGGGCCGGGCGGTGCCGGCGTTCCTGCCGCCGTTGCCGCCGGGCGCGCCGTTGAACCGGCTGGGCCTGGCGCGGTGGCTGGTCGCGCCCAATCACCCGCTGACGGCGAGAGTGGCCGTGAACCGGCTGTGGCAACAGGTCTTCGGCGTCGGGATCGTCAAGACGGCCGAGGACTTCGGCTCGCAGGGCGAACCGCCGAGTCATCCGGAGTTGCTCGACTGGCTGGCGGTGCAGTTCCGTGAGGACGGCTGGAACGTCAAACGGATGATGAAGCGGCTGGTGATGTCGGCGACGTATCGCCAGTCGTCGCGGGTGGCGCCCGAGAAGCTGGCGAAGGACCCTGAGAACCGCCTGCTGGCGCACGGGCCGCGCTATCGCCTTGACGCCGAAACCCTCCGCGACCAGGCGCTTTATGTCAGCGGGCTCCTGGTCGAGCACCTGGGTGGGCCGAGCGTCAAGCCGTGGCAGCCGGCGGGCCTGTGGGAGGCGGTCGGCTACACGTCGAGCAACACGGCGAAGTTCGTGGCTGACAGGGGCGCCGACAAGGTCCACCGGCGGAGCCTCTACATCTTCTGGAAGCGGACCTCGGCCCCGCCGCAGATGACCACGTTCGATGCCCCGTCACGCGAGGCCTGCACGGTGCGCCGCGAGCGGACGAACACGCCGCTCCAGGCCCTGCTGTTGCTCAACGAGCCGCAGATGATCGAGGCGTCGCGGGCGCTGGCGCAGCGGGTGCTCCGCGATCCGGGATGCGACGGGTGCTGCGACTGCGGCAAGCCATCCGGCGGCAAGGCCGCTTGGGGCGCCTCTGGGTCCGCGCCCGGCTCGCCCCAGGCCGCCCGCACCCGCGACCGGATCACGCGGATGTTCCGCCTGGCCGTCAGCCGACGCCCGGACGACCGCGAGCTGGCCGAGCTGACCTCGGCCCTCGGGGACTTCCGCGCTCATTACCGCGGCCGGCTCGACGATGCCCGGAAGCTCATCAACACCGGCGAGAGCCGGCCCGACCCGGGCCTCGCCCCCGACGAGCTGGCCGCCTGGACCATGATCGCGAATGTCGTGCTGAACCTGGATGAGGTGATCACCAGGGGCTGATCCCGCTGGCTGCATCCGCCGATCGTTGCAGCAAACCGGGAAGATCGACCACAAAGGGCGCGGCGGAGAGCGAAGTCAAGAAGGGAAGAGCAACCACGAAAAACACGAAATCACACGAAAAATGCGGCTGGCGCGTGCGTTCGGGCTCTCGGTTGCGCGTGGTGCACAGTCGGCTCTGGATGGCGGATTGAGTGCTGACGATCAAGAGGCCCTTTCGTGTGATTTCGTGTATTTGGTGGTTCCATCCGAGGATCAAGCGGTGGTTTGATCCGTGGTTCGATCCGCGGTTCAGGCCGATTTCATCCGGAGCGGAGCCTCGCACATGGACCCGATTCGCGAACAGATCGACGTGCTGACTCGCCGGCATTTCTTCGGCCGGGCGGGCGTGAGCCTCGGAAGTGCGGCGCTGGCCGGGCTGCTGGCGGAGTCGGCCGGTCGGGCCGCGGAGCCGCGGGCCGATCGGGATCGATCGGGGGCCGGGGCCGCGATATCCCCGACCGGCGGGCTGCCGGGCTTGCCGCATTTCGCTCCGAAGGCGAAGCGGGCGATCTACCTGTTCATGAACGGCGGGCCGTCCCAGATTGACCTCTGGGACCACAAGCCGGCCATGCAGGCGATGTTCGACAAGGATCTGCCGGCCTCGATCCGGATGGGCCAGCGGCTCACGACGATGACCAGCGGCCAGTCGCGGTTCCCCATCGCCCCGTCCAGGTACAGGTTCGCCCGGCACGGCCAGGCGGGCACCCTGGTCAGCGAGCTGCTGCCGTACACGGCGCGGATCGTCGACGACATCGCCCTGATCAAGACGGTCTGGACCGAGGCGATCAACCATGACCCGGCCGTCACTTACATCTGCACGGGAAACCAGCTTCCAGGCCGGCCGAGCCTGGGTTCGTGGCTGAGCTACGGTCTGGGGACGATGAACCGCGACCTGCCGACGTTCGTCGTGATGACGGCGACCTGGACGGGTCGCAAGGACGCGCAGGCGATCTACAACCGGCTGTGGGGCTCGGGCTATCTGCCCAGCCGGCATCAGGGCGTGGCGCTCCGGTCGAACGGCGACCCGGTGCTGTACCTGTCGAACCCGGCGGGCGTGGATGCGACGACCCGCCGGCGGGCGCTCGACGCCCTGGGCCGGCTCAACCAGGAGGAATACCACCAGTTCGCCGATCCCGAGACCCAGGCGCGGATCGCGCAGTACGAGATGGCCTTCCGGATGCAGACCTCGGTCCCCGAGCTGACGGACATCTCCAGCGAGCCGGGGCACGTGCTGGAGATGTACGGGCCGGACGTGAACACGCCCGGGACATTCGCCCGGTGCGCACTGCTGGCCCGGCGGATGGTCGAGCGCGACGTCCGCTTCGTCCAGATCTTCCATCGGGGCTGGGACCAGCACGGCAACCTGCCCGGCGACCTGCCGAAGCAGTGCCACGACGTGGACCAGGCGTGCCATGCCCTGGTCACCGACCTGAAGCAGCGCGGGCTGCTGGAGGACACGCTGGTGATCTGGGGCGGCGAGTTCGGCCGGACGATCTACTGCCAGGGCCGGCTGACCCGGGATAGCTACGGCCGCGACCATCACCCCAAGTGCTTCCCGGTCTGGATGGCCGGCGGCGGGATCAAGCCGGGAGTTGTCCACGGCGAGACGGACGACTTCAGCTACAACGTGGTGCGGGACCCGGTCCATATCCACGACCTGAACGCCACGATCCTCCATTGCCTGGGGATCGACCACCGCCGGTTGACGTTCAAGTTCCAGGGGCTGGACGTCCGGCTGACGGGCGTCGAGGAACACCACCCCGTCCGGGCGATCCTGGCCTGATCTCGTCGTCCGTTGTTCGTTGTTCGTTGTCCGTTGTCCGTCGTTCGAAGATGCCCGCGCGCAAATGGGGGCGCCTTCGAAGCGAGGGGGCGCCTTCGAACGGCTGCTGGGCGCGGGCACCGGATCGAAATGGTGGGCGCAGGTCAACCGCACGTGCGCAGGCCCGGGGAAGTGCGGGAGACCTCCGGTCGGGCTTCCCGGCGAACAGGGTGCCTGGACCCGGTCTTCACTCGCCACTCGCCACTCGCCCCTTCGTCCAGGGGGTCGGAAACCCGCGCTGAACAGAGGGAATTCTCCACCCGATGGGGACCCGGCCATCACTTTTCAGCCCGGCCGATCGGCGGTCTCGGTCGGGTCGAGCCGGCGGTCGGCGATGATCTGGGCGAGCTCGGTGCCGAGCTCGGCGAATTCGTCGGGGCTGTCGGGGACGTCGGCGAACACGGGCTCGGGCGGACCACCGTCCGCCTCAGCGGCTGGCGGCCGGGCGCTGACGCGCTGGCGGACCAGGTCAAACACGCCGTGAACGACCCGCGGCCCCGGGCCGCCGGCGACCAGGCGATCGACCTCGCGGCGGACGTCATAGGCCGTGATCGCCGCGTTGAGGTAGACCGTGGCCTCGACCAGCGCCCCGCGATATCCCGGATGCCGGGTCACGCCGGCGCCGGCGACCCGCTCGAGCGCCGTGGCGGCGCCGCGGACCGCGACCTGAATGCGGTCGATCAGCGATCGCAGGGCGTGCGTGAACGCGATGCTGGCATAGTCCTTGGGCGCCAGGTACGAGTCGACGGCCGCCGAGACCGCGCCGCAGGTGCTGTGCCCCAGCACGACCACCAGCTTGAGGCTCGCGGCGAGCTGGCTCACGGCATAGTCGATGCTTCCCAGGCACTCGACCCCCAGGACGTTTCCGGCCACCCGGATGACGAACAGGTCGTTCGGCGACTGGTCGAAGATCCGCTCGATCGGCACGCGAGCATCCGAGCACCCCAGCACCAGGGCGAACGGCGTCTGCACCGGCGGTGAGCCCGCCCAGGGCGGCAGGCCCAGGGTCAGCGGATCCGCCGGGATCACCACCTGGCCGGGCGCCTGATCGCCAGCGAGCTCCCGGTGCACCTGGGTGACGATGGTCGCGTACCGTTGGTGCCCGCGGCGCAGGTTGTCGATGGCCGCCTCGGCGTTCTCGAGCAGCCGGGCCGTCATCGGCCTGTAAGGATCGTATCGGTAAACGATGTCCATGTAAGAGTCTCGGCCTTTCCTGGTGCATGCCGGTCACGCAGGGAACACACGGAACGGATCCAGCGACCCACCCTTGCCGGACAGGATACAATACGATGATGGTCGTCTGCGATGGTCAGCGGCGCTGAATGTTGAGGACGGGAGGATCTGGACTGTTCCCGG
>JAKAUH010000921.1 GCA_021818605.1 Planctomycetota bacterium | reverse complement strand
CCTCGACGACGCGCGACAGTCCCAGGCGGTCGGTGATCGCCTCGACCTCGCGGCGAACCGAACGCCAGCGAGCGATCAGTGCGCGGTCGCGCGCGCGGGCGACCATCTGATACTCGATCGGCCAGATTCGCGATCGAAGCGCCCGCGCCGACTCGACGGCATCGCGGGCCGACGTGGCCGCCGCCAGCGAGCGATCGAACGACTGGGCCAGCTCGCGCAGCGATTCCAGGTCGGCAATGAGCGCGACGCGGCCCTGGGGTACCGGTCGCGCCTCGGCGAGTGCCACGATCAGTGCCTCGAGCTCGTCCAGGAGGCGAGCGGCGAGCCCGCGGAGCACCTCGATCTCGCCGGGCCTGGGCGTGGGTCGACGCGCCAGGCCTTCGTCGGTCTCCATGGCGTCGATGAGGTTGTTCATCACGGGAAGGATGCGCGCGATGTCGCGGAGGTGGAACGCGGAGACCTGCGAGATCGCCGGCATCGCGCCCAGGTCGGAATCGAGCTGGAGGAAGGCGGTCTCGACGGCGCCCAGCATCGGCCGGGCGCGGACGAGGCTCACGGGGTCGCCGTAGTTCACGCTCTGGTAGAGCACCTGGGCCGAGTCCCACAGGATCGACATCTCGCCCTCGATTCGCCGGCCCGTCAGCGTATCGGGCAGGTCGGCGCGGACGGCCTCGTACATGGCGATCGACTCGAGGACGGTCATCCGTGCCAGCCACGGCAGGTCGCGGGGGTTATACCGATGACTGGCGGCCAGGCGGTCGATCACCTGCCACTCGAGTGAGCCGGCCGGCGCGGCCTGGAAGCCGTTCTCGTAGCCGTTGATGACGGGGTTGGCGTACTGGGCTGAAGCCTCGCGCACGGCGGCCCAGCCGCCCAGCAGGACGGGCAGGGCCGCGGCGAGGATTGTCCGGATCCGGCCCGAGGTTCGGCATCGCCTCATCGGCCACCTCGATCGTACGAGACGAGGACGCGGACCGCGCGGGGCGGCCCGCCGGGATCAGGCGAAGGGCCGCCCGAGATTGCCGTGGTCGAGCGGTCGCGGGAGGTCGGAACGGCCCATCAGGTACTCGTCGATCGAGTGGGCCGCATGGCGGCCCTCGGCGATCGCCCAGACGATCAGGCTCTGGCCGCGGGCCATGTCGCCGGCCGTGAAGACCCGGGCCGCGGTGGTGCGCCGGTCGGGGTCGGCCTTGACGTTCCCCATGGCGTCGAGCTCGACGCCGAACTGCTCGAGCAGGGCGTTGCGCTCGGGGCCGGTGAAGCCCATCGCCAGCAACACGAGCTGTGCGGGATAGACCTTCTCGGTGCCCGGTTGCTCGACGAACCTCGTCCGGCCGTCGACGTTCTTCAGCTCGACGCGCACGGTCTCGAGTGCCCGGACGCGGCCGTTCTCGTCGCCGAGGAACCGGCGGGTGTTGATGGCGTACTCGCGCACGCCTCCTTCCTCGTGCGCCGCCGACACGCGGAAGATGTTGGACCATTGCGGCCAGGGATTGGCCAGCGCGCGGGAGTCGGGCGGCCGGGGCACGATCTCGAACTGGTGCACGCTACGGCAGTGCTGGCGGTGGACGGTGCCCAGGCAGTCGGCGCCGGTGTCGCCGCCGCCGATGATGATGACGTCGCGATCGCGGGCCGTGATGAATGCCGAGTCGTCGATCAGATCGCCGGCGACGCGGCGGTTCTGCCCGGTGAGGTAGTCCATCGCGAAGTGGATGCCGGCGAGCGAGCGCCCCTCGATTGGCAGGTCGCGCGGCTGGGTGGCGCCGCCGCAGAGGCAGACGGCGTCGAAGCTGGAGAGGATCTCGTCGGCGGTAACGTCGGTGCCGACGTTGGTCGACGGCTTGAAGACGACGCCCTCGGCCTCCATCTGAGCCAGCCGGCGGTCGAGGAAGCGCTTCTCCATCTTGAAGTCGGGGATGCCGTAGCGCAGCAGGCCGCCGATCCGGTCGTCGCGCTCGAGGACGGTGACAGCGTGACCCGCTCGGGCGAGCTGCTGCGCGCAGGCCAACCCGGCCGGGCCGGAGCCGACGACCGCCACCGACTTGCCCGTCAGTACGCGGGGCGGCCGCGGGACGACCCAGCCCTCATCCCAGGCCCGGTCGATGATGCCGGCCTCGATCTGCTTGATCGTGACCGGGTCGGCGTTGATGCCCAGCACGCACGAGGCCTCGCAGGGCGCGGGGCAGAGCTTGCCGGTGAACTCGGGGAAGTTGTTGGTGGCGTGCAGGCGGTCGATGGCCGCGTGCCACTGATTGCGGTAGACCAGGTCGTTCCAGTCGGGGATCAGGTTGCCGAGCGGGCAGCCCTGGTGGCAGAACGGGATGCCACAGTCCATGCACCGCGCGCCTTGTGCCTGAAGCTTCTCCTCGGGGAACGGGTTGTACACCTCGAGGAAGTCGGAGATCCGCTGCGAGACCGGCCGTCGGGTCGGCGTCTCGCGGGAGATCTCCAGGAAACCGGTCGGCTTACCCACGAGTCACCTCCATCTCCTCGAGCCGGTCGCGGGAATGAGCCGCGCCGTTGGTAGCGGCCAGGCGCTGCTGCTCGAGGACGCGGCGATAGTCGACCGGCATCACGCGGACGAACCGGCCGATCGCCCAGTCCCAGTCGTTGAGCAGCCGCGCCGCGACCTGGCTGCCCGTGTATCCGGCGTGCTGGATCAGCAGGTCGCGGACCGTCTCGATATCCTCGGGCTCGGCCATCGGCTCGAGCTCGACCATCTCCAGGTTGCACCGCTGC
>JAKAUH010000079.1 GCA_021818605.1 Planctomycetota bacterium | reverse complement strand
CGGAGCACGCCGTTGGTCAGCTCGGCGGTGATCCGGTCACGGTCGACCTCGTCGCCGATGATGAACGAACGCTGATAATCGCCGACCCGGTATTCCTCGTGCAAGAGACCAGCCCCTTCGGGTACGGCGGGGTCGATCTGGGCATACAGGCTCAGGACGTTGTCCTCGAGCTCGATGCGGAGGTTCTGCTCGACGGAACCTGGCAGGTCAGCCTCGAGGACCAGGCCATCAGGGCCCTCGTGAATATCGATTGGCGGTGTGAACGCCGGCGCGGCTGGTTCGACGGCGTCGGCGGGTCCGGCCTGCGGGATCGCGTCGGGCCGCTTCGTGCCGACCGTCACATGGATCGTCGGGTTGTCCACGTTCCCTGGTCCCTCCTCTGGCCGTCTCGTCGAAGGAGTTCGCGCGACCTTACTAGGCCGTCGGCTGATTCTCTTCGGAGCCTGGGCCGGCGGTCACGGCGATGTGGCGCGGCCGCGCGTCCTCGGCCTTGGGCAGGCTGATGGTCAAGATGCCATGGGCGAAGGACGCCGTGACCCCGCCGCCATCGACCCGGTTCGGTAATGTGACCGTCCGCGACCAGCGGCCCATCGGCCGCTCCTGGCGGCGATACTGGTCATCCTTCACCCCCTCGGACCGCTTGCGCTCGCCCCGCATCGTCAGGGTCTCGCCCGTGATCGTCAACTCGATCTCCCCCGGTGTGATCCCCGGCAACTGGGCCGTCAGCACGTAGCGATCCCCGGCGTCATACAGATTCATCGGCGGATAGACCTGCACCCGCCGCACGGACTGGAACGGGTCGAACGACTCCAGGATCCGACCCACCTCGCGCTGCAATTCTCGAAAGGGATCCCATCTACGCTGCCAGGGCAGGCCAGTCATGGATCTTCCTCGCTGCGCGGACTGTTAACCGACCGGTCCGTTGCCGATCAAGAACGCCCTGTTCGATCGTTTCGCGATTCGGGAATAGCCGGGCTCGCCGCACGCACCTCGACACGACGCGCTGCCGGCCCTCGGTGAGCTGCTCACTCACCAAAGCACTCCTCGTGCCAAATGGCCTGCCGGTATCAGCAATCCTCGGGGCAACTGTCATAACCTTTTTTTACAAATCCACTTACGAAAAGCACAATGAGCCTTGCCGTCTCGATCGAGATTCATGAGCGGGGAACTTAACTGCCAGGATGGCAGGTGGCAACCCCAGGATGACAGAAGTGGTTCGAACTGTCGATCTGGCAGTCGAGGAATGAGCCGCGCAAAGCGCCTCGGTGCGTTTCGGGTCACCGGGCGGCCGCGGACGCTGGTGCGGATGCCGGGGCTGAGCCGGGCAAAGCGCGGCGGTGAGGTTCCGGTCACCAGGCGACGATGAGCCTGCGAAACTCGACCGGCCGGTCGGCGGGCGGTTCGATCGTGAGCCAGTTGGCGAGAGCATCCGTCGGAACGGAAACCAGGACGTCGCGGCCCTCGACGGCGAGGGTCATGCGCCGGTGATCGCGGTGCATCCGGATATGCCGCCAGATGACCTGCGAGCCCGCGTCGGGCAAGTCAGGCGGAAAGCTCTCGGTCAGCGGCCGGCCTGGGGAGCCGAGGGGGATCCCGGCGATCCGGACGTGGGCCAGGTCGGCCAGGTTGGATCGGACGTCGACCTCCAGGTCGAACGCGGCGGGTAGAGTCAGCGGCAGGACGTAGACCAGCGACCGCTGCACGCTCGACGCCTCGTGGATGGGCTTCGCGACGAACTGGTTGACCTGGAACCGGGCCCGATGACCGGTCGCCGATGGCGGGGCGGGCGGCAGCGCGAACGAAGCCTGGGGCCAGCGAATCACCAGGCATGCGGCCAGGACCGAGGCCATGACCACGCCGACGCGAGACGTCCACGACCAGAGCCGAGGCGTCCGGACCTCGACCGGATAGGGGCAGTGGAGCAGCATCAGCACGCGCTGGAACAGCGGCGACTGAACGCCGATCGTCCCCGACCCGGGCGCCCCTCCCGCCAGCTCGTCCTCCTCGGCAACCTCGCCTGGAGGGGCTGGGTGCGGAACGGCCAGCGACAGCAGCGACGAGGCATACTCGGACGACGTGCCGTAGCGATCAGCGGCCGAGCGATCCGCCAGAAACTCCTGGTCGATCAGGAGCCGCGAGCGAATCCACCACAACTGGGGCAGGAAGAACCAGATCGCCTGCGCCGCCCCGGCGATCGTGCTGAACCAGTGGTCCGAGTGCTCGGCGTGGGCGATCTCGTGGAGCAGGCTGAGGCGCAGTGGTTCGGGATCCGCGTCCGCGCGATCCAGGGCCTCGGGGATCAGGACCGTCGGCCGGAGGAGACCGGCGACGACCGGGTGACGCAGCCGCGCGCTGACCCGCAGCCGCGCTCCGCGCGCCGGCCCCGAGCGGCCAACCACAAGTTGCTCGAACAGAGCCAGAGTCGCGGGCGACGCGGGCCGCGACCGCCCGATCAGCCATTGAACCCCAGCGACGCCCAGGACCAGCCAGGCGCAGGACAGGCCGACGCACGCCAGGTCGACGAATGTGAGCCCCCGGGGCAGCCACCGGGCCACGGCCGACTCGTGATCCACGACCCAGCGCGGGACCAGCCGGATGGTCTCCCATGCGGGAGACTCCACCGAGAACTCCGGCGCCTCAGCGTGGTCCGGCTCGGACGACAGGAACGGCGACCTGGGAAAAAAGCGGGACTCGACCAGCGTGTCGAGGATGTCAAGGCGAGGCAGGTGCCCGAAGCTC
>JAKAUH010001190.1 GCA_021818605.1 Planctomycetota bacterium | reverse complement strand
GATCGGCTCGCCCACGGTACCCAGCAGGCGCAGGCTCGACAAATCGTGTCGCCGGGGAAATTGCTCGCCCCACTTCATGAAGGCCCGGATCGCCGTCGGGGCTGTGTAGAGGATCGAGACCCGGTAGTCCTCGACGATCTTCCAGAACCGCCCCTCATCGGGCCAGTTGGGCGCGCCCTCGTACATCACACACGTCGCGCCGTTGGCGAGCGGGCCATAGACCAGGTACGAGTGCCCGGTCACCCAGCCGACGTCGGCGGTGCACCAGTACGTATCATCATCCTTGAGGTCGAAGACCCAGCGCGTGGTGGCCGCCGCGCCGAGCAGGTAGCCGCCGGTGGTATGCAGGATCCCCTTCGGCTTCCCTGTCGAGCCCGAGGTGTAGAGGATGTACAGCGGATGTTCGCTGTCGACCGGCTCGGGCGGGCAATCGGCGGAGGCGCCGTCCATCAGCTCGTGCCACCAGTGGTCGCGGCCGGGGGACCAGGCGATCTGACCGCCGGTGCGGCGGAAGACGACGACATTTTCGAGCGTCGGGCAATGCGCGGCGGCGCCGTCGGCGTTCTCCTTGAGCGGGACGACCTTGCCGCGGCGGAAGCCGCCGTCGGCCGTGACCAGCACCTTCGCCTTGCAGTCCTGAATCCGCCCGGCCAGTGACTCGGCGCTGAACCCGCCGAAAATCACCGTGTGCGGCGCCCCGATCCGGGCGCAGGCCAGAAGCGCGACGACCAGCTCGGGGACCAGCGGCATGTACACCGCCACGACGTCGCCAGGCCCGACGCCCAGCCGCTTGAGGACGTTGGCGAACTTCGACACCTCGCGCTGAAGGTCCTGGTAGCGGAGGACCCGCCGGTCGCCGGGCTCGCCCTCCCAGATCAGGGCCGCCTTGTTCCGATTGGGACCGAGGCAGTGGCGGTCGACGCAGTTATACGAGGCATTGAGCCGGCCGCCGACGAACCATTTCGCGAACGGCGGATTCCAGTCGAGGACCTTTTCCCACGGTTGATCCCAGTGCAGCGCCCGGGCCTGCTCGGCCCAGAAGCCTTCCGGGTCGTCGCGGGCGTGCTCCCACATCGCCTGGTACTGCTCCAGGCTGGAGATATGCGCCTGGCGAGAAAACGCCTCGGGCGGCGGGAAGACGCGGGTCTCGGTCAGGACGCTGGTGATGGATCCGACGCCTTGGGGCTGGCTCATGATCGCGGCACTCTTCGGGCAATCAGTCAGTCAATCGCTGGGGAGAAACGACGGACGGGGGAGGCCGGCGAGGCGGCTCGCTCCGCCGCCGATCGGCCCGTCGGATTCGGTCGGCCGATCCGAACCGCTGTCAGGCTGGAAAGCCTGACCTACGACGGCATGGCACGGCGTTCCAGGGTAAGGCCAGCCCGGGGAGGAGTCAATCGTCAGGGCGGGGCGGCCGGCACTTGACCGCAATATCACCGGATGATACTATTCGAGTGTTCGATCGCCGACCTGCGGTTGTCCACGGCCGTATCCCCGCTCTACGATTGATACGGCGATATTCTCCCCTTCTCTGAATGCCGGGGAGCGGCTAGATATCGAAAAAGCGGAGCAGTATTACGTTTGAGTAAGAAACACCGCGAGACCCTCAGGGGTCTCTTTGCGGACCCAGTGCGCGCCAATATCGATTGGCACGACGTGGAGTCGCTGCTCGCAGCACTGGGGGCCGAGCTGGCCGAAGGTCGGGGATCGCGGCTTCGCGTGGCACTGAACGGGGTGCGGGCGGTGTTTCACCGGCCGCATCCGGGGAATGAGGTGGGCAAACCAACGGTTCGGTCGGTGCGAGCCTTCCTGGTTTCGGCCGGCATCACGGCCGCAGATTGAGATCCCGACGAAGTGAAGTACAAGGGTTACACGGGAGTCGTCGAGCTCGACGAGGAATCGGGCGTCCTCTTCGGGCGTGTGGTGGGCCTTCGCGACACGATCACCTTCCAGGGTGAGTCGGTCGCGGAGGTCATCCGCGCGTTCCACGACTCGGTCGACGACTACCTGGAATTCTGCGCGGATCGCGGCGAGAGCCCCGAGAAACCCTATTCGGGGCAATTCGTCCTGCGAGTTAATCCGAAGCTCCATCGCGTGATGGCACACGCCGCCGAGGAGTCCGGCGCGAGCCTCAACTCGCTCATCGAGCAGCGGCTCCGGGAGTCATTCGGCCTCGTCGAGGACCGGTCGGGCCTCGAGCGGACCGAGGCAAAACCCGCCCGCCGATCGCCGGTGTCGGCGAAGGAAAGCCAGGGGTTGAGGAAGTCGAAAGCTTCATCCGCGAGCAAGGGCCGGAAGGGCTGATCGGGCGGCGGTCGCGACGCGGTCGGCCTGTCAGCGTCCCGCCACGGCCGGCTCGCGGCGATCATCGGCGACGGCCGCTTCGAGCGACCGGCGGAAGTCGTTCAGATAGACCCGCTCGACGGCGTCCGAGCCGGGCCGTTCGGAGAGGACCCCGAGCAGCCCCCGGCGCAGAGACCGGATCTCCGGCCGGCGCTCGGGCCGGTCGCGGACGTCGATCATCTCATAAGGATCCGCCGCGAGGTCGAAGAGGTGCTCGCGCCCCAGGCCGTCGCGGATGTAGTGCCGGCCGCCGTCGACGAGCGACATCTGGAACCCCGGGCGTAGCCCGCCAGGCCCGGCCTGCGGGCCGGAGTCGCCGCGGCTGGCCTGCTCGGAGAACGCCGGTGTGACGGGAGACGCCGGGACGGAGCCTGCCTTCGCGCGCCAGCCCGCCGCCA
>JAKAUH010000770.1 GCA_021818605.1 Planctomycetota bacterium | reverse complement strand
GAGATGTTTCCTGGATTTTGGAAGCGAAAGTAAGGCTGGTAGTGTATGCATGTCGCGAAGCGTTTGCAACGTCAAGAGGATTCGGGGGTGGTGTGGGTGTGGGGGTCGCCGTCGCCGACGGCGGGCCCGGCGGGCCCGGCCGCCTCGTCCTCGACGTTGCCTTCGTCGTCGTCATCCTCGACGATGCGCCAGGCGAGTTCCTGGTAGGAATCGGAATCGAGTCGCCAGATGCGGACGTCCGGCACGAGGTCGAGCAGCGAGACGATGATCCGAGGGACGGGGCCGTAGTGGTTCTCCCGCAGATCGGTCTTGCTGGGGACGGCCAGCCAGCGCGGGTGCGAGTGGTAGATCGCCAGGATCTCGGCCCCGCGCTGACGCAGGGCGACGACGGCGGCGATCAGGTCCTGCGGGTCGGCGTCATACCGCGTCTCGCTGGCGGCGGCATTGCGCAGCGGGTGGAACGACGAGACCCGCGGCGCGATGCCGCCGAGCAGGCCGCAGCACTCCAGCGGCGACTCGCGCAGGCAGTGCTTGACCATCGCGTCGTGGAACGGACGCGGGATCTCCAGCGGGGGCGGTCCGGTGGTCTCGGCGGCAGGATCGTTCAACGTCGTTCGGAGGAGCGGAAGGATTCGAAGGCGGCCGGGCCGGGCGACGCTGCCGCCCGGCCGGTCGAGTCATCACTCGGGAAACAACGAGGTCGAGAGGTAACGCTCGCCCAAGTCGGGGAGTACGACGACGACCATCTTGCCGGCGTTCTCGGGCCGCGAGGCGACCTGGATCGCACCAGCGACCGCCGCGCCGCAGGAGATCCCGCAGAGCATTCCCTCCTCGCGAGCCAGCCGCCGCGCCATCTCGAACGACTCCTCGTCGCGGACCGTGACCACGTCGTCGATGATCGACACGTTGAGCACGTCGGGGATGAACCCGGCGCCGAGCCCCTGGATCATGTGCCGGCCGGGGCGGAGCGGCTCGTTCTTCCGCATCTGGCTGATCACCGGCGAGGTCGCTGGCTCGACCGCGACGACCTGCAGCGAGGGCTTCCGCGATTTGAGGACCTCGCCGCAGCCCGTGATCGTGCCGCCGGTGCCCACGCCACAGACCAGGATATCCACCCGGCCGTCGCTGTCCCGCCAGATCTCCTCGGCCGTCGTCCTCCGGTGGACCTGGGGGTTCGCCGGGTTCTTGAACTGCTGCGGCATGAACGCATTCGGCGTGCTGCGGACGAGTTCCTCGGCGCGACGGACGGCGCCCGGCATCCCCTCGGCGGCCGGGGTCAGCACGATCTCGGCGCCGAACGCCTTGAGCAGCCGCCGGCGCTCGAGGCTCATGCTCTCGGGCATCGTGACGATCAGCCGGTAGCCCCGCGCCGCACAGGTAAACGCCAGCGCGATACCCGTGTTGCCACTCGTCGGCTCGATGATCACGGTGTCCTTCGTGATCTTGCCCTCGGCCTCAGCGGCGTCGATCATCGCGACGCCGATGCGGTCCTTCACCGACCACAGCGGGTTGAAGTTCTCGAGCTTCGCCACGACCTCCGCCGCGCAGCCCTGCGCCACCGAGCGCAGCCGGATCAGCGGTGTATTGCCAATCGTCTGCGTGATGTCGTCGTAGATCCGCCCGCGAAAGCCCTTCGCCTCGACCGTCGACATGACTTCATCCCTCCTGGCCGCCCCGGCGCCGCCACGCGGCGGACGTCGGGAGAGAGCGCTCATCCTAGTCGAGAACGCACCCGGGAGCAAGTTGCGTCGCGGACCGCCCCGGGCGAGGGTGCCGCGGTCCTGCTCGCCCCGACCTCACCGCAGCGCCAGGGGACGCAGCGTGAACCCGGCCGCCGTCCCCTTGATCTTGTTCACCGCCGCGACGTAGCAGAAGGTGTACGCCCTCGCCTTGCTGAGGCCCTCGAGGTTGTGGAACTCACCCAGGTGGACGCCCTGTTCGACGAGCAGGTATCGATGGACCGGGATGATCGTGTCCGCGGGCTTCGGCGACGGGCTGACCTCGTATCCGCTGGTGTCGGCGCCCACCATCATCGCCCCTTGATCCTCGACCAGCCAGCGCGTCGCGTCCAGGTCGGGCCCGGCCGTGTCGTGCTCGGCGAGCCTGGCGTGGTCGGCGCCGTCCTCGCCCCAGTACCGCGCGGTCCCGGTGCGCACGAGCACCACGTCTCCCGGCGCGAGCGTTACACCCTCCCAGGCCAGGGTGTCCTTCAGGTCCTGGGTCGAGATGACCGTGTGGCCGGGCAGCGCGTCGACCTTCCTGAACGCCGCGACGTCGATCAGGACGCCCCGGGCGACGATCGGCGGGATCGTCGAGGCGTCGCACTTGCGCGGGCCCCAGTCGCCGCCCCAGTCCGCCTCCTTGAAACCGTTGTACCAGTGATCGTCGGCGCCCGCCGTGATGTGGGCGAGGCCGTCGATCTGCGTGGCCACGTTGTCCGAGATGAACAGCGCGGCCGAGTGCCAGAAGACCTGCCCCTGGTTCCTGGCTTCCGGCGGCGCGTCGGGGTCCTTCATCCGCCGGACGCCGTCCGGACTGCGGAAGGTGATGATCTCGCCTGGACTGTGCCCGGCGAACTTGAAGCTCCGGCGGCTGTAGGTCAGGCCCAGATCGTAGACCTCGCCCCGCGTCGCCAGCTCCATGGCCGCGGCGCGCGAGTGGTCGGTCATCGCGTTGAGCGCGCCGACCTCGTCGTCCTTCCCCCAGATCCAGCCCCAGCCTCGGCCCTTCTGCCAGCCGCGGA
>JAKAUH010000144.1 GCA_021818605.1 Planctomycetota bacterium | reverse complement strand
AGATGGCTAGGGCAGCGGCTAGTTGCTCGGCGCGCTGCTGCAGCAGCAGACGACCATCGCTCTCGGTAGCCTCGCCGGCGGGATCCGTGACCCCTCCGACGCGCGCCCATTCTCCGGCTATCTGAACGGTGAGACCGGCGATGTCGCGCCGTGCGAACACCGGCCCTGTAGCGCCGCTGTCGGCCGGCACCTGATCGCTCCGAACAAGATCAGCGTGGCTGGCCAGCATCAGGGAGGTTTCGAACCATCCTGCGTGCCCGGGCGTGACCTCAGGGCGCAACTGCATCTCACGACCCCCGAGCGCCCAGTATGAGCACGCGGCCGCGGCGACGTGCTCATGCCGCAGCACCAGTTCCTTGACGGCCAATTGGACGCACTCCTCGTTACCGCCGTGACCGTTGACGATGAACAGTCGCCTGAAGCCACTTGCCACCAGGGAGTCGCCAACGTCGCGCAGGAAGACGCGCACATTCTTCTTGAGGATTGCGTACCTCAGCCCGGTGAAGCCGCCCGGCGAGGACGATGAGCCCGCCAGCCTCGGGTCCTTTGCGCGGAGCTGGATCTCCAGCCCGTCGCCGATGGTCTTCTGGTCGGGGTCGGTCATCACAACGTGTGACGTGGTGGTGATCTGCTGGGTGCCGTCGTCGTAGTCGAGATAGGCCAGCGGCAGCACGTTGAGGTCGTCCGCGGGATCGGCGGGCGTGCCACGGTCGTCGCGGATCCGAACGTCTCTTTCCAGGTGGGCATGGAGGACCCTGACCCCCTCGGCGTTCGACTTGCTGCTCAGTGCGATCGACTGGTTGAGGTCCAGCATGGCCGCGTCGGCGGTGACCGTCATCGAGCTTTTGCCGCCGTTGGACCTGAAGATCATCGCGATCCGCTCCATCCGCAGGCGCTTGCCGTTGTAGCGGACGCCGTTCTCCTCCTGGATCTCGCTAACCTTCATCGAGAACATCCAGAAGTGCTGCTCCGTGTTGTAGTAGGCGAACGGCATGTCGCTGGTGACGGTCCAGTGCTTGGGGCCGAAGCTGATCCGGCAGAGCTTCTGGGCTTCCTGCTTCGAGCGGGAATTGCGGACGGGAAAGAAGAGTCCATCGTCACCGCGCCCGGACTTGAGGTGATCAACGAGCAGTCCGAACGCCTGGACGTATCCGTAGTAGCACCCCAGGATCAGGAGGAAGTTCATCCCGGCCTTGAGGAGTTTCTTGAACACGGGATCGGTTCCATAATGCCCACGGTCGGGGCATGGACGGCGGGGGAGGTTCCCTCGCCCTGAGCGTTTGTTCTGGCCCGCCGCCGCGCGGCGCGGGCCCGGGGATCTTAGGGTCCAGCGGCGACCAGCCTGACCCAGCGTCCCTGGAGTTTCAGGATGATCTCAATGACGTCACGGACGGCGCCGCGGCCGCCCGGCGCGGTGGTGACGACGTGGGCGGCGCGGCGAACCTCGGGGACGGCGTCGGCCGGGCAGGCGGCCAGGCCGACCGTGCGCAGCACCGGCAGGTCGGGCAGGTCGTCGCCGATGTAGCAGACCTGATCCGGCTTCAGGTCGAGCTTCCCGATGAGCTCGACGAACGGGACGAGCTTCGACGCATGTCCCTGAAGCACGTGGCCGATCGACAGCTCGGCGGCACGGCGCTCGACGGCCTCGGCCCGTCGGCCCGACAGGATCGCCGACCGCTTGCCCGCCCGGTGCCACAGGGAAAAGCCCAGGCCGTCGCGCACGTGGAACCGTTTCACCTCGGAGCCGTCGGCGGCCATCGCGATCACGCCGTCGGTCAGCACGCCGTCGACGTCCGCGATGAGCAGTTCAATCGGCGCGCAGCGCGCCACCAGGTCGAGATCGCTGCGCCCGGGCGAGAGTTCAGCCGTGGTCATGGCCGATCACTCCTCGAAGTCAGCGGGTAAGAGCCCAATCAGGTCGGTCACGTCGACCAGCCCGACCAGCCGGCCGCTGCGGTCGACCACCGGCAGTTCGCTGATCCGGTGGGCTTTCATGACGTCGACTGCATCGGCGAGCGTGCTGCCCACGTGGACGCAGTACGGATGCTGGGTCATCACGGCGCCGATCGGTCCGTCGAGTTCCGCCTCGCGGCGCCCCTCGAACAGCCGGGCCAGGTCGCTGTCGGTGAAGATCCCCAGCAGCGTCCCGGCCTCGTCGACGATCAGCACGGCCCCCGAACGACGCCGCGGGCCGGCCAGCCGGACGAACACCGAGCGCACCGACTCATCGACCTCAGCCCGGCGAAGCCGGCGCTCGGTCCGCATCACCTCTTCGACCCGGGCAAGCTTGCGGCCCAGACTGCCGGCGGGGTGATACAGCGCGAAGTCCTCGGCCGTGAACTCTCGCATCCGGCTGACCAGGAGCGCGAGGGCGTCCCCGACGGCCATCAGCACCGTCGTGCTGGCCGAGGGGGCCAGACCCAGCGGGCAGGCCTCGGTGATCGGCCCCAGCGCGATGCACAGATCCGCGGCGCGGCCGAGCGAGCTGCTCGCGCGCTCCGTGATGGCCACGAGCCCTGCGCCGAGCCGCCGCAGCGCGGGGATCAACCGCAGCACCTCCTCGGTCTCGCCGCTCTGCGACAGTGCCAGCACGATGTCGTCGGCGCGGATTCGTCCCAGGTCGCCGTGCACCGCCTCCGCCGGGTGGAGCGGGAACGCCCGCGTGCCGGTCGAGGCGAGCGTCGCCGCCAGCTTCTGGCCGACCAGTCCCGCCTTCCCCATCCCGGTGACGATCACGCTCCCCGGCGACCGGTAGATCAGCTCCGCCGCCCGCGCGATCGAATCCCCCAGCCGTTCGCGCACGCGATCGAGCGCCTCCGCCTCGATGCGGAGTACCTCGCGCGCAAAGGCCAGCCCTTCGGCCTCGGTATCCGAGGCCAGCGGCCATTCCGTGATCGTGGCCATCGCGGGCCTCCCTGCCCCGGTCGACACATTTTCCCCACCGGCCCTGCCCACCGGCGCCCGCACCATAGCCCATCCCCGTAGAGTCGTCAACGCGAGTCGATCATCTCGCCGGCCTCTCGACCAGCCCCACTCCACTCCTGGATCTCTCATCGACTTCCGGAAGGCCGCGGAATTAGCGAAGATGGGAAAAGTCGAGAAAATCGGAAGATCCTGGTCAGCTCGGGGACGAGTGGATCGAGATTCACAAGTCCGAACGGGATCGTCCTGGGCCTGACGGGAGCACGCATCGTCCACAGTGGGATTCGCGGGTGACGGAGTGAAAGAGCGAGCCAGGCAACACGACGGCCGGGGATCGATCGTGTACCCGTCGGTTGACGGCCGATCGATCCACCGGCGGGCATGCCGCCTGGCTCCTGTGGCGTGTGCATCTATGGAAATCGCGGGGACGGCGTCATCGAAATCGGCCGAGGGCGGAAGGCCGTGATTGGCGCGGGGCGCGATGGCGCGTCCCCGTTGTGGCCGGCTCGGCTGCGCTGACGACCGGGCGGTTCCCCGTGCCGCCGGTCAGATCGGGCCGGGGCCGCCCCCGAATGGATCGCGGCGCCGGCCGGTCGTTGCATTGAGAGAGGTCGGTTAATCGGGGACTGTCGGCGCAGTCCACCGGGATGGGATCGGCCCTCGGGGTCGTCCCCGGCGTCGCGAGGTGACGGGTGCCGCCTTACGCGGGGCGGCGTCGGCGGTCAGGCGATCGGTGCGCGGGTGCGGCCGAAGATCAGCGACACCACGAACAGCACCAGGAACAGGAAGAACAGGACCTTCGCGATCGAGGCCGCCGTGCCGGCGATACCACCGAATCCGAGTACGCCCGCGATCAGCGCGATCACCAGGAATGTAAGAGCCCAGCTCAGCATGAGATTGTCCTTCTATGAGAGTTGAAATAGGGACCGTGGCGACTCGCCCCGGGCCCGAGTTGACATTGAAGTGAGAGAGTTGCAAAGGGGATGCCAAACGATCGCGCCGTACGCCTCCAGGCGGATTCGCATGCGGGTGATTCTGGTCGATCCTCATCGTGGTGAGTCGCGGCCAGGATTGTGGCCACGGAGGGCCGATCGGAATCCGGCTGGAGATCCCGATCCGTCTGGCGCCGGGTTCATGCGCCACTGGGGCGAATTGCTTTCGCCGGACTGGAAGTCGCGACAGTAGACGCGTTATCCACGGCTTCTTCAGATCAGTCGGCATGCGGATTGAAATCGCCGAAATTTTCTATTTGATATAGATTTGTTTCATGGATTGGCTTGAACTGCGGGGACCTGCTTTAATCGCAGACGAGAGTTACCGCGCAGTGTCTCAGGTCGGAGCGGGTCGCGCGACCCGCCGCGGTCGGTTGGGGCTCCGCATCGGTCCTCCTCGCCTCTAACTCCTAACCCCTAACCCTTCCGACGCAGGTTGGCGGGCGTGGCGGGCGTCCTTGTCCTGGCTTTCGGACGCGGGGCCGCAGCCGTGGCCGTGGCCGAGCGGGGAGGCGTCCTTGATGACCTTGTTCAGCTCGGCGGCGGCGAGGAAGAGGACGCTGCAGAGCCACATCCAGGACATGAGCAGGATGATTCCGCCCAGCGAGCCGTAGGTCGCGCTGTAGTTGCCCCAGTGCTGGACGTACACGCGGAACCCAACGCTGACGATCAGCAGCACAACCGAGCCGATCAGGCTACCGGGCGTGATCCACTCCCAGCACTGGTCGGAGTCGGGGGCGAAGTACAGCGCGAGGGCGAAGCTGAGCAAAATGACCAGGAAGACGAGGACGCCGTGCGCGGTGGTCACGAGGACGGCGGCCGCTGAGCCGAGTCCGAGGAAGCGGAGGATCTGCGGCCAGGCCAGCATCGTGCCGAAGACGGCGATCAGGATGGCCGCCTGGCTGAGCGTCATCAGTATTGCGATCGCCCGCTGCTTCCACCAGGCCCGCGTCTCGCGGACGTCAAGGATGCGGTTCATCGCGTCCATGATCGCGACGAACACGCTGGAGGACAGCCAGATCGTGGCCGCAAGGCCAAACGAGATCAGGGCGGCCGGGGGCGCCTCCTGGAGGCGGCGGATCTCGCGGGTGACGATGGACGCCGCGTCGCCGGGGAGCATCGCGACCAGCTCGTCGGCCGGGCCGGCCTTGCCGTGCACCTCCTGTCGCACGGGAGGAGGCAGCAGGTATGCGGTCATCGTGATCATCAGCGCCAGGAACGGCACGAGCGCTGCGATCGCATAGAAGGTGATCGCCGCGGCACGGGTGAGGATCTCGTGGTCGTTCATCCGGTCCCAGGTGCGCCGGGCGGCCTGGCGCATCGACAGCCCGCCCAGGCTCAGCGCGGCCAGCAGTCGCCTCGTCGTCACAGGCATGACTCGATCCTCGACGGCTCGGTGCGTGGGCCGCGGCGGCCGGAGCGGCCTCGTCCAACCGGGGCCATCCGAACATTTCTCATGAACAGGAAAGGGAAGGACCTGGACGGAGCCCGCCAGGGGCGATCGCCCGAGCCCTCGGATCGGCGAGCCGGCCGGATGCCGCCACCGGCCACCCGGCCAGCCGGCGCGACTCACCAGGGCTTGATCTTCCAGCCGAGCACGAATCCGATGCCGAAGACCCACGCCGCGAACTTCAGCGGCTCACGGTGCGCGTAGTCCTCGACCGATTCGACCATCGAGCGGATGGAGCCTTCCATCCAGTTCTCGTCCCTTCCCCCCTGGCTGGCCCGCATCATGTCCGCCGGGTAGCGCACGTTCGTCGCGGTCGACATCATCGTTCTCCTTCTAGATCGCGAGCGTATCGGCCCGGCCGAGGTTCACGGCATCCGCTCGCTCGGGCTGTCCGTCAACGCGTGGGAAACCTGAGTCAAGTCCCCGGTCGAGATGTACCAGTAGCTGGGAGAAATGCAATCGCGATGCCGAAGCGAGCGAATCGCCCGGCTGGCGGACGGCACGCGAAGTGCAACGGGTGGGCGACATCCGTTCGGCGCCCGGCAGTGCCGGGAGTCCGCATCGCCCATGTGGGCGATCCGGTGAGATGCGTACGACGAGGCCCCGCCGGCGGAACTTGCAGGGGACATTGTTCTGGAGCCGATCATGTCCGATCACGACGAGATCAAGATCCTGGAATCGATGACGGCCACCGACGTAATGACGGCCGCACCCTTGACCTGCTCGACGTTCAGCACGGTCCTCGAGGCGGTGATGATCTTCCGCGATGTTGTCTGCGGCGCAGTGCCGATCCTCGAGGAAGGGCGGCCGGTCGCCATCCTGACGGATCGCGACGTCGCACTCGCGCTGGCCGATTACCCCGATCTCGCGAGCCGGCCCGTAAGCGAGATCGCCCAGCCCGGGATCGTGTCAGTCTCGCCCGAGGACACGCTCGGCCGTGTGTGCGAGGTCCTCCGGTCACAGGGCGTCCGCCGTGTTCTGGTGCTGGACACCGCAGGCCGCCTGATCGGGATCATCGGCTGGGCCGACATCGCGCCAGTGATCTCCGACCGGATGATGGGGCGGCTGGTGACGGACATGGTTGCTGAGTAGGATCTGGGGGTCAGGAGGAACGCCGACTTTCGGGTTTTCCTGGCCCCTGATCCTGACCCCTACACACTACCCTCTGCGCCGCGCCCGAGCCGAGCGGCCGCTGTGCAGGAGCACGGTCCGCACCCAGTTGATGTTGCGGGTGAACTCCTCGCCGCTGAGCGGGAAGCCCAGGTTGGAGCCGCGCAGTCGGACGACCGCGACCGCGACGCAGATCCCCGCGATGACGAAGCAGCAACCGGCGACGATGAGCAGCGCGAGTCCGCGGTGGATGCTTAGCCCGGTGGTCAGCAACTCGGCGATGCCGAGCAGGGCCACGGGCAGCGCGGCGAGGCCGAGGACGGCGCCGACCGTCAAGACGGCGCCGCCGAGCTTGACGGCCTGGACGTTTTGCTTCAGCTCGATGCTGGCCAGTCTGGCCTGGAGTTCGGCGAGTGTGAGCAGATTCTCACCAAACTCGGCCACGTTGGTGACGACATCGCCCGGTCCGGCTCCGCCGTTACCGGGTCCAGCGGCAGTTCCCGGCGGGAATGGGCCCCTGCGGCCGGTGACGGACCCGGGTGCAGTTGAGGTCATGGTCGTGGGGCCGTTGATCTTCATCGTCGCTTGATCAGCCATCCCAGGAGGACTCCCGTTGCCAGTGCGACCCCGAGTGCCAGGGCCGGTCGGTTGTGGATGACGTCCTTGACGAGTTCACCGGCCTCGGCCAGGTACTCCTGCGCCCGGGCGATGACCTCGCCGGTGGCCCCCTGCTCGGAGGCCGACGTCTGATTCCGCGCGATGGATATCATCGAAGGACCCTCGGAATGCCGAAAGACGCCCGGTCTCGCCCCGGCCCGTGGGTTAAGGGCGGTCCAGGGACGAGCCTGGAGCGAGCGGGTTCAACGTGTCTCGCGGGGGCGATTCGGGTTCTCGTTCGGATAAGGATTCGGATTTGGCCCAACGGTCGGCGACGGACCGGGCCGGGCGCCCGGTCCACCCGCGCGGCCGGCGCCGTGTGTTGGGGGCCGGCCGCCGGGCATCATCCCAGCGCCAAGCAGCGACGCGCCGTCGGCGGGCGGCTGTGCGGCGAGCCACTGCTCGAGGTACTGGATCGCGTAGTTCTGGGCGGCACGCACGGCGACGGGACCCAGCAGCCCAATGGCCGAACCGATCAGGCCCCAGCGTTTCCTTGTTTGGGGCTGTTCCGCCATGGTCGCGGCCGCGGCTGTTGTGACGGCCGTGGGATGCGGGCCGACCGATACGATCGTCGGCGCCGGCTCGATGCGGCGCTTCGGCACCAGCAGATACCCCAGCGCCGCGGCCGCGCCTAGCGCCAGCCAAGGGTGGTTGCGCACCTGGCTCCGCCAGTCGGTGAGGGACTGCGCGCCCTTCACCGCCTCGCGGACATCCTCGTGCAACTCGTGGCGGACCTGGGCCATCCGGCGCTGGATCTCGATGACCTCTGCCGAGGTAGGCTTCGCCGTTGACATCACACTCGTCCTGTCCTGTCCTGTCCTGCTGTGACCTTGGCCCGATTCGGTTCGGTCTGGTTAGCTACGCCCCGTCGCGCCCCGAGCGAGACCCCGTCCAGTCAACGCGTCGTCCCGGCCACCCGCACCATCGGCGCGACGCCTCGTTCTGCCCCCGATCGGTAGCAAAACCCGTGCCGTGTTTCGCCCGTTGCGATCGCGTGGGCCAGCCGGCCGGCTGGTACTGGCCGGCTCGGTACAGACAATGGTAACATTTGTTGAAGGCGTTTGGGAAATGGTCGGCCCGACGATGGGCGAGAGAGACCGGCGATCGGCGTCGTCCTGCGAGTTTTTGCGCGTGAGGGCTGGTCGCCGTTGGTGCCCGCCCTGCGAATCTCACGATAAACGGAGCGCAGGGCAGCGGCGGTCGTGGCGAGGATCGGGTTCGGTCGGTTTTTCTCGACGCGGGCGGCGGAAACCGGCACGGGCCTTGCGTAACCTCGCTGAGAGTCAGGCGGCCGGCCGCCGGATCTCACGTTGAGGTCGCTGGCCGCCGCGTTTCCCACGTTCGAGGGAATTTTCATGAGGAAGCTACTCCGTGTGACGATGATGGGTATCCTGGCCGCGGGCCTGGGGCTCAGCCTAGCCGGCTGCTCCGACCAGGCCACGTCTGAGAAGAAGACAGTCGAGTCGGGTCCTGGAGGCAAGAGCGTGGTGGACACGAAGACCACGATCAAGCAGACAGGCGACAACCCGCCGGCGCCCAAGGCTCCCTGAGGCTCGCTGCGAGGCGAGGCACAACGCGAGCGAATCGAATCAGCGATGAGACGGATGCGGTCGGATTCGTTTCCCCTCAGATGACACGACAGAGAGGTGACTTCCATGGTGAACGCACAGGCCCTGCAGGGGCAGTGGAACCAGATTCGCGGCGAGCTGAAGAAAAAGTGGGGCCAGTTGACCGACGACGACCTTCGGTTCAACAACGGCAACATTGACCAGCTCGTCGGCAAGATTCAGCAGCGCACGGGCGAAGCCCGCGAGGCGATCGAGCAATTCCTGACGGAGGCGAGCTCGCAGGGCGCCTCGGCGATCTCGCAGGCCGCCGGCCAGATGGGGCAGTACGCGCGTCATGCCGGCGACCAGATGCGCGAGGGCTACAACCGGATCTCCGACCAGTTCGGCCGGGGCTACGAGTACTCGCAGGACATGATCCGCGAGAACCCGGCCCGGTCGATCGCGACGGCGTTCGGCGTCGGCGTCCTGCTGGGCGTCGTCGTCGGCATGGCGCTGCGGTCGCGCTGAACGAGCAAGTCAGCGAGTGATCGCCTGAAAACGTGAAACTCCACCGGCGCCGGCCGGCCCCTTGAGGGTCTGCCGGTGCCGGCTCATTCTCCGCGGCGAGCTGGATCTTGCCTGGAGCCGCTCGCCACTCTGTTCGGCGCGGGTCGCTGACCCCGCCGAGAAACCTGACCGGAGGTCTCCCGCGCCAGCGCAGGCCAGGGGATACACGGGAGACCTACGTCTGTTCCTGGGGCGGGGTCATGAGACCCGCGCCCACCCAGTACTGCGGCTCGTGCTGGTTTGCCGTCCGGGTCCTCCTCGCGCCTGCGCCCTACGACCGCTGCTCGATCGGCTTGACGTCGCGGTGCGGCGGGCCGGTGTAGAGGGCGCGGGGACGCATGAGGCGGTTGTGATCGAGTTGCTCGATGATGTGCGCCGCCCAGCCGGCGACGCGGGCCATGGCGAAGATCGGCGTGTAGATCTCGATCTCGAGGTCCATGTAGTGATAGAGCCGGGCACTGGGCCAGTCGACGTTGGGTGGCAGGTTCTTCTGGCTGGTGACGGCCTGCTCGATCGGCTCGGCGATTCGCTCCCAGCGATCGTCGCCGACCTCCTTGGCCAGGGCGATGCAGTGCTGCTTGAGGATCCGGGCGCGGGGGTCGCCGGTCTTGTACACGCGGTGGCCGAAGCCCATGATCCGCTCCTTGCGGGCCAGGGCGTCCTGGATCCAGGACTCGGCCTTGTCGGGCGAGCCGACGCGCTCGAGGACCTTCCACGCTTCCTCGTTGGCGCCGCCGTGCAGCGGGCCCTTGAGAGTGCCGATCGCCGCCACGATGCCCGAGTAGATGTCGGAAAGCGTCGACACGGTCACGCGGGCCGAGAACGTCGAGGCGTTTAGCTCGTGCTCGGTATAAAGCACCAGCGAGAGGTCGAAGGCGTCGCGCATGGTCCTTGACGGAACCTTGCCGCTGACCATGTAAAGGAAGTTGGCGGCGTGGTCGAGGTCCTCGCGCGGGTGCACCAGCGGCAGGCCCTTGCTGATCCGCCGGCGATAGGCGATGGCCGTGGCCATCTGGGCGACCATCCGCTCGGCCTTGCGGACGTTGGCATCATGGTCGGTCGGGGCCGCGTTGACGTCCGGGTCGAAGTGCGACAGGACGCTGACGGCGCTGCGGAGGGCGTCCATCGGGTGGATGTTGGCGGGGATCTGGCCGAGAAGGGTCACGAGGGCCTCGGGGATCGCCCGCGCCTTGCGCAGCCGGCCGTCGAACTCGCGAAGGTGCTCGCGGTTCGGCAGGTCGCCGTGCAGGAGCAGGAAGGCCGTCTCCTCGTAGGAAACCTTGTCCGCGAGGTCCTCGATGCGGTAGCCGCGATATTCCAGCCCCCCCGCTCCGTCGGTCCCCTCGATGTTGGCGATCGCCGTCTCGCTGGCGATCACGCCTTCCAGCCCGGGATGATAATCGTTCACCGCCGCACCGCTCATGGAGGAGCTCCGCAAGCTGAAGTCCTGGAATTCCCGTCCGGTCCAGCCGGGCGGGCCCATCGGGCCGATCCAAACCGGCCCGACACGACCTGGAACGCGACCCATGGGCCATCTTCCGATGAGTGGCCCGAGCCGATCATCGATCATCTGGGAGGACGCCGACTCGGGGCCGGCAGGGCGCTGGGATGCCGTGGACCTCCCGATTCGCTTAGTCTAGTCGAATCGGGGCCGGGCTTCCATGACCCTGATCCGATTGATTTTGACCGCCGCGTCGGCGTGCCGTTTCACCCGGCGATCCGCAACCATGTGAGGAGTCTCACCACGATGGCATCCATGTTCGACCTGACGGGTCGCACCGCGCTCGTGACCGGTGGCAGCAAGGGACTGGGCCTGGCGATGGCCCGGACGCTCGCGGAGGCGGGAGCCTCGGTGGTCATCGCGGCCCGGCATCCCGGCGAGCTCGAATCGGCGATGGCGGCGATCCTCGAGGGAACCGAATCCCGCGGCGCGTGGCTGGTCGCCGACATGGCGCGTCGCGAGGAGGTCGAGGCCCTGGCTCGCTCGGCCGTCGAGCGGCTCGGGCCGATCGACATCCTGGTCAACAACGCCGGGATCAATCGCGTCTCCCCCATCGACGCGGTGACCGACGCCGACTGGGACGAGGTGCTCGCCGTGAATCTCACTGCGCCCATGATCCTCAGCCGGGCCCTCGCCGGCTCGATGAAGCAACGCGGCTGGGGCCGAATCATCCATATCAGTTCGGCGTTCGGCCTGGTCAGCCGTGGCGGCCGCAACGCCTACAGCGCGACCAAGGCGGGTCTGATCGGCATGACTCACTCCATGGCGCTCGACCTGGCCACGAGCGGTGTCACCGTCAATGCCATCCTCCCCGGCCCGTTCGAGACCCCGATGACCGTCGCCATGCATCCCGATCCGTCGCACAAGCAGTGGTTCACCGACCGCGTCCCGATGGGCCGCTGGGGACGCACCGAGGAGCTGGCCGGGCCTCTGCTCCTGCTCGCCTCCGACGCCGGCAGCTTCATCACCGGGGCCGCGATCCCCGTCGACGGAGGATGGTTGGCGCAGTAGTCGTCCGTGCCGCCTGCAAGAAAGTTCCCAATGGAAGAACAAGAGAACCCGGCGTGAAGACTCTTCACGCGGACCGGTTCGGGACGCCATCGTGCCGGTCGCGACGAGCAAATGAGCCAATCGGCGCGAGAAGTCGGTCCGGCGACCCGTCGCGTGTCGCCTCATCTCTCTGGACTCGGCGTCTTCCCTGGTGAACACCGTCCCCGCCGCATCTCATGCTAGCTCGGCTCCTCCGACGATTCTTTCCCTTCCGAGACCAGGTGGCTGATTTCTGCCAGGTCCAGCGAAGGCAGGGAAAGCAGGTGGACTGCGAGGGTGTCGATCGCCATGAAGAATCGCCGGAGTGATTGGATGCGAGCTTTCATATCTTGCAATTCTGGGAGATGTTCCGCCTGTTGGTAAGCACGCTCAAGGACATGGAGGCTAGGATCGAGCTCGCGTCGCTTGCGTTCGCGGAGGATTTTGCGGAAGAGGGTCCAGGCGTCGGTCTCGGCCCGGAAGAGTTCGCGGCGTTCGCCGGGGCGGTGGATCTTGTGGACGACACCCCAGGAGATGAGCTCGCGGAGATTCATGCTGACGTTGGCGCGCGAGACACCGAGCCATTGACGTAAGTCATCGGCGTACCAATCAGTTCCGGTGATATAGAGTAGGGCGAACAGCTCGCCCATGGTGGCGTTGATGCCCCATGCGCGGGCCATGAGTCCCCAGTGCGCGACGAACTGCTTGATGAGGGGCTCAGCCTGAGCCAGGGGATCAGGCGTGTCGCCTCGCGAAGAAACGGCCGAATTCTCCATAGAGGCTCCGACGACCTGATTAGGGCGAAACAGGCCCCAGCGTGTGCTGGGGCTGGGTGATCGGGGGCGGCCCACGGCGCTCGGCCTGCGCGCCACTGGCATGGTTCCAACCGGTTCCGGCGATCGCGGCGGCGCAACGCTTCAGAACAGTCTTGGTTTCATGATTGCTCACTATGTGCCGGGGAATTATGCCAGAAGGCGTGGTGCCGTTGCGCGGGTCAACCACCACACAGTCGCATTATTTCAAAGAAAATGATGAAAGTCGGCCGGCGACTTCGGGTAGAATACCAATGCATGCCCCGATTCGCCGGTGCTGAATGCCGGTGAGATTGGTACTATCCGACTCATGGCTTTTGGGGCGTTCTCTCTGTCCTGAGGAGTTGTTTCCATGCCTGAAACCGTGGTCCACTTCCAGATTCGCATGCCTCCTCTGCTGCACGAGCAACTGGCGAGCTGGGCGAAAGAAGACAAGGCCTCGCTCAACGCGCTGATCGTCGGCATCCTGGAGAAGGCGATCGAGCAGCACGAGAAGTCGGGACACAAGGAGTAACTGCACAGGACGTCCGGCGGACGGAGCAGGCGGGTCCGGCCTCCGGAAGATCGGGCGACCACCTTCCTCGCATCCGACCTGGCCTGGCGACTCGTAGCCCGGGCCGGACGTCCAGTTTCTCCCCGAGCCTACCCGGCTGACCGACTCCACTTGAGTTGGACCGGTCGTCCGAGTATGCTCTATGGGAGAATTCCCCGATAGCTCAATCGGTAGAGCGAGCGGCTGTTAACCGCTAGGTTCAAGGTTCGAGTCCTTGTCGGGGAGCTTTCCTTCGAACCTCTCCCTCTGCGAGGGGTTCGAAGCGACAGCGTCATCAGTCTCGCTGGCGGGTCCGGAATCGACGGCGGGTCCGGCTTTCCAGCCTGACCCTCAGCCCGCATCACGCTGGAAAGCTTTGCCCACATTTGATGCCGGCGTGATCGCACCGCCTCTCAGGGACTGCCCGCCTCGGAAACGAGGATGATCATCGAGTGAGCCTGGACCGCATAGGTGCCCGGGACCGGCATGTGCGGACCCTGGTCTTCCTCCATGATGTCCTCAGGTGAGGGCAATGCGGTGTCGACCGCGCGGCGCCAGGGCCGGCCCGAGGGCGCGGCGGGGATGCGGAATTCCAGCGGCTCGCGCCAGGCGTTGACCGCGACGTAGATGTCCCGGTCGATGAGGCCGAGGCGATCGGTCCGGCGGCCGTCGAGGGCGAAGGCCAGTGCGCGGGACTGGGGGCCGAAGTCGGGCCGCGACGGCTCGACGCCGTGCCAGAGAATCTCCGGCGGGCCGCCGTCGCGGGCGCCGGTGAAGAACGTCCGCCGTCGCAGGACGGGGTGTGCCCGCCGCAGCGCGATCATCATCCGGGTGAACCGGTGGAAATCCGCGTTGCGCTCGTGCAGCGACCAGTCGACCCAGCCGATCGGGTTGTCCTGGCACCACGTGTTGTTGTTCCCGTGCTGGGTGCGGAGGAATTCGTCACCGGCGAGGATCATCGGCACGCCCTGGCTGATCATGAGGGTCGCCATGAGATTGCGCACCTGCTGTCGGCGAAGGCCGAGG
>JAKAUH010000789.1 GCA_021818605.1 Planctomycetota bacterium | reverse complement strand
TGGTTGATCGATCGGGCCCTGCAAACCCCGCAAAACAAGGGGTCCGGCCGAGCATGCATCATCCAACTCGCATGGAACGAACAGGATTTCTACAGAGCAGCAGATAACCATTTTGCGCACAACGGTTTACGCCAATACCGTGGTGGTGTTCGGCGAGGAGTGTCCCCATTTCGTCAGGGCTGGTAGCGGATTCAGTACCGCTCCTCGAACCGCACCCTTGCCGCGTCCTGGCGGCCGGCGTCGACTCCGTCCTGGTAGCCGCGTTCGTACCACTGTTCGCGCAGCTCGTCGTCCCAGACCTCCATCCGGGCGTCATGGTCCTCGGGCGTGGATGCGCCCGTCCAGCGGACGAGCTGCGCGAGGCGTTCCATCTGGCGGGCCAGGAAATCGCCGGCGGGCGTGCCCCAGGCTCGATAGGCCATCGACTCGTGGTCGATCACCTCGGCCAGCGTCATCGGCTGGCCGTTATTCGGGACCGCGGGTGGCCCGGCCGGATCGCCCGGCGCCGGCAGCCGATCGGTCAGGAGGGTCAGGGCTTCGGGGCCCAGAGGTTGGGTGGGGTGCAGGCTCGTCGAGGTCATCCGGTCACTCCTTCCGTCCGGTCCGATCCAGCAATCCGTAAGCCACCATCGCCTTGATGTGCTTGCAGCCGTCGGGGCCCAGGCCGTCCCGATGGAAGATGAAATCGGGGCAGTCGCACGTCAGGCCGTGGCCCGTCAGTGCGACGTCGTAGGCCGTCCCGTCCGGCTTGCGCAGCCGGTACGCCTTCCTCACGTCAAACGGCCCGGCCGGGTTCGGCTCGACCCGGTAGTCCACGCCGTTGATCGCCATCGTCAGCCGGCAGACCGCGCGGGCCGGGCCGACAATCCGCCGACGCGGCCGGATCTCTCCCGCAGGGTCGACTCGGGCGATTGCCACACCGGTCATCCGCGTCTTCCTCCGCTCGGGCCGGCCGGCACGGGCCGCCGGCCCATCGCCAGGGTTCCCCGCGCCACGGGTCTCCCGGAACGGCCCTATGTACAGTAGTACATTATACGAAGGGGGATGGACCGGCATCAACCGGGTATCGGCCGGATCGCGCCGATTGCTCGGTCAAGGGGCGGAGCCGGGCAGGGTGATCGCGGGACGGCGTCGTCCTCAGCGGTGCCGGGTCGGTTCAGGCCGAAGCGGCCTGGGCCGTGGTCCGGGCGAGGTACTGGTCGATGACGTCGTTGATCGGGCCGTCGGCCAGGAGCTGGCCGTGCTGGATCCAGAGGCCGCGGTTGCAGAACTCGCGAAGCGACCCCAGATCGTGCGAGACGATGATGACGACCTTGGAGCGCTCGACCAGGCCGCGGAGGCGCACCTTGGCCTTCTCAAGGAAGGCGGCGTCGCCGACGCCGAGCGCCTCGTCGATGAGCAGGATGTCCGGGTGGACCTCGGTGGCGATGGCGAAGGCCAGCCGCATGTACATGCCGCTGGAGTAGTATTTCAGCGGCAGCGCGGCGAACTCGCCCAGCCCGGTGAACTCGTAGATCCCCTGGGCTCGCGCGAGCATCTGGCTCTTGGAAAAGCCGAGCATCGCGCCGTTGAAGACGATGTTGTCGGTGCCCGACAGCTCGTGGTTGAACCCGGCGCCCATCTCGATCAGCGGGGCGACGTTGCCGCGGATCTCGATCCGGCCGCTGGAGGGCGGATAGATTCGCGCCAGCATTCGCAAGAGCGTGCTCTTGCCGGCGCCGTTGCCGCCGACGATCCCGACGCGCTCGCCCTGGTGGATCTTCAGGTTGATGGCCCGCAGCGCCCAGAACTCCGACTTTGGCGCGACCGACTCGCGGCGCAGCACCAGGTCGAGCACCGCCCGCTTCAGCGAGTGCTGTTTGTCGGAGTAGTTCACGAACCGGAGCGAGACGTCGTTCAACTCGATCAGCGGGCGGGCGTCGGGTGACTCCATCTGGGATGCCGTTGCGGTCCTGGCCTCGCGATCAGAGCCGGAAGACCATCTTGTCTTCCTGCGACTTGAATACGGCATAACCGACTCCCAGGCTGACCGCCGCGATCACGGCCGCCGCCGCCACCACGCCGAACTCGGGCATCCGGCCCCAGCGCAGCACGTCTTGGAACATCTCGATGAAATAATACGCCGGATTCAGCCGGAACAGCCATCGCGACCCCTCCGGGAACTCGGTCGTCGGGTAGAGAATCGGCGTCACGAAGTACCACGCCTGAAGAAACACCGAGATCAGGTGCCCGGTGTCGCGGTAGAACGTGTTGGCCGTCGCGATGATCAGGCTCAGGCCCAGCGTGAACCCGGCAAACAGCGCCACGACCACCGGCAGGAACAACAGCGCCCACGACGGTCGGGCGTGCATTGCCAGTAGCAGGACGAACATCGCCGCCATCGAGAACACGAAGGTGACCAGCGCGATCAACACCCGCGCTAGCGGAAAGATCAGCTTGGGCAAGTAGATCTTCCGGATCAGCCCCTCGTTATTGATGATGCTCGTTGCCGAGTCGTTGAGGCTGGTATTCAGGAAGCTCCAGGGGACCATGCCGGCGAACAGGAAGACCGGGTAGTTCGACACCGTCTTCATCATGTGGGCGAAGACGAAGCCGAGCGTTGCCAGCATCAACAGCGGGTTGAGCAGCGACCAGAAGAAGCCCAGAAGCGACCGCTGATAGCGGACCCGCAGCTCCTGGACGACCATGTTCTGCACGACCGGCCAGAACCGCACGAGCTCGCGGCGATCCTCGGCGATCCGCCTGGCCCAGACGCTCGGCGCGCGCGGTGATGGCGGCGGCGGGAAGAACTCCGCGTGGGGAACCTTGACGCCGCCGTTGGTTCGAACTTCCATGTCTGGACCAATCCCATCCTTGCCGCCGTTCACGATCGGGACGCGCCCCGACCCTCGGCCGCGACGGCGAGGATCTTACGGAGAACCCTGGTTTGGCGGAAGATCAATCGCTATCCGGCCGACGGGACAGCGTCCGCACGCCGATCCGCGTCGCCAGCCTGACTTTCTGGTCGTTGGGCAGCTTCTTGATGTAATTGGATCGCAGGGCACTCAGCCAACGGATTTCGCGCCCCTCGTAGCTGACGATCACGTGGGTCAAAACCGGGCCCGGCATCGCCACCGCTCGCTGAAGGCCCGGCACGACGTCGGCGTTGCAGGCGATCTGGTTGAACGTCAGCCCAACCGACTGCGCGAAGGCCGCGTAGTCGATCCGCGCGATGTCCGTCGCCGTCGTCCGCCGGTACACCGGCTCCTGAAGCATCTGCATGTAGTGATAGGCGCCGTCATCCAGCACGAAGAATTTGACCGGCAAGCCCGCTCGGGCCGCCGAGGACATCTCGATCGCCGACATCAGGAAGCAGCCGTCGCCCGTGACGCACGCCACCCGGCGGTCGGGCCGCACCCGCTGGGCGCCGATCGCCGCGGGGATCGCCCAGCCCATGCTCTGATTGTCCGCCGGCGTGAAGTACTGCCGAGGGGCCTGCGCGTCGATCGCCTCGGAGGCCCAGTGCGTGGCCGCCGTCACGTCGATGAACAGCAGCTCCCCCTCACCGAAGACGTCGCGCATCTGGGCGAGCAGGAACATCGGGTCGACGCATGGCTCGACGCGGACCTTCAACGCCTCGCAGCGGTCGACCTGCCGCCACTTGCGGATGTCCTGCCAGAGCCGGGGACAGGGGGCTCGCCGGACCCTGGCACCATCGGCCACCAGCCGGTCGAGGAAGACGCGAGCATCCGCGTTGACGCAGACGTGCGTCGGGACATTCCGCCCCAGGTTGCGGGGGTTGATGTCGACGTGGATCAGTGTGCCGGGCTTCGGGATCGCGTAGTTGGCCGTCGAGACCTCGCTGTACCGGACGCCGACGGCGAGTACCAGGTCCACGTCCTTGAACGCCTCCTCGGCCGCGCGGGTGCCCTGCTTGCCGTAGCCCCAGCCGACGGCCAGTGGATGCGCGTCGGGGATCACCCCCTTGCCGCTCACCGATGTGGCCACAGGCGCCTGAAGCAGCTCGGCCGCCGCTGCCAGCGCGGGCCCGGCGTCGACGCACCCCAGCCCGGCGTAGATGCCCACGCGCCGCCGCGGGTCCGCCAGGTGCGCGAGTGCCCGGGCATACGCCGCCTCGTCAAACGGCACGGGATAAGGCGGCGGCGCGGGCAGGTCGTAGTCCCAGGCCTGCTGGTAGAACGGATACGGGATCACGACGGCCGTCGGCCCCGGCTCGCCCGCGGCCGCCGTCCGGAAGGCGTGGAACATCGCCCCGGGAATCTCGGCCACGTGGCGGACCTCGATCACCATCTTGACCACCGGCCGGACGATCGCCGCGTTCGCCAGCCCGTGCACCTGGCCGACCGGTGCGTGCGGCGAACGGTCGATATCCGTGATGATCCCGACCATCGGCACGCTGTCATAAAGCGCCTCGCCGAGGCCCGTCATGGCGTTCGTGAGTCCCGGCCCCGGCACGACGGCGAACGCGCCGACGGCGCCGGTCGCCCGCGACGACGCATCGGCCATGATGCTCGCCGAGAACTCGTTGGCCACGAGCATGTACGGCACGCCGCGGGCCTTGAGCGCATCCCATAACTCGTTGTTCTGGGCACCCGGGACGCCGAACAGGCACGGCACCCCCTCGCAGGCCAGCGTCGCGGCCACGGCCTGCGCGCCGGTCATCTTGCCGTGCACGCCGGTCCGACGGACGTAACGCCCCAGCTCGACATGGTCGCCCCGGGCGGGTTTCGCGGGCCCGAGCGCCGCGCCGGCCGCCGCAACCCCCACGACGCCGCAAGCACCCAGGACCTCTCGCCGGTTCAGCGGCATCAACACGGAGCATCCCTCCCGTCGCCATCAAGCCGGCGCCACCACCTCCTGCGCCGGCGGATTCCTTCCTTCTCTACCGGCTTGGGTATCGGCACGCGTCGCTCCGCCGCTTCGCGACGGAGTCGCTCCTTTTGCCCCCAACTGCCGCAAAACCGGCATCTTCGGCACGACCACGCCAAACCCCAGCACGCTCCGCCACATTTCGACTGCTTGCGTCGTAAGACCAGCTTGAACAACGAGTTCTGCTGAATATACTAATTCTGTGTAAAATAGTAGGAGATTAGTATTTGCCCGCGAACGAGGTGCGAGTCGATGAAGAATCCGAAGGCGCCTCCGCCGGAAGTCGAGCGGTGGGAGAAGTTTGGAGCCCAGATCGGCGACATCCTCGCCCGGGTGCCTGAACCCACGGTGCGGGGGCGTTACGTCCACTGGGACAAGCTGAGGCACCTCACGCCTCCCGAGGGGCTGACGCATGAGGCCTGGTGGTTTGGCCTCAAGGTACGCCGAGGGGCGATGATCCGAAGATTGCCGCTCGCCGACCGCCTGGGACGGCCCTTCGCCTACAACTTGACGGACGAATTACTCGGGTATCTGCACCGTGTGGATTCCCTGGCTCATGGCGCGATCCAGCAGTCCGGGCTCGTGACCGATGTGACCAATCCCGACACGCGAGACCGCTACATCATCCGCTCGCTGATCGAGGAATCGATCACCTCGAGCCAGCTCGAGGGTGCTTCCACTACTCGTGCGGTCGCCAAGGAGATGATCCGCACGGGGCGACGGCCGCGGGACCGCGATGAACGGATGATCTTCAACAATTATCGAACCATCCGGCATATTCTCGACTCCAGAGACAGGAAGCTCGATCGGGATTTTCTCTTCGAGGTTCATGCCATGATGACCGAGGGGACGCTCGACGACCCCACCGGTACAGGACGTTTCCGTCGTCCTGATGAGGACATCGTGGTCGGCGACCATCTGGAGGAAGTCTTCCACGTGACGCCGCCCGCCAACGACCTGGAACGCCGCATCGCCCTCATGTGCGACTTCGCCAACGGGGACTTGCCGGCGGGTTTTGTTCCCCCCATCGTGCGCGCCATCATCCTGCACTTCTGGCTGGCTTACGAACATTCCTTCATTGATGGCAACGGCCGGACCGCCAGGGCCCTCTTCTACTGGTCGATGCTGAGGCAGGGCTACTGGTTGTTTGAATACATTACAATATCGCGGATTATACTCAACGGGCCGGTGCGGTACGGGCGGGGTTTTTTGTATAGTGAGACCGATGGTAACGATCTCACTTACTTTCTGCTCTACCATGCCGATGTGGTGTGCCAGGCGCTTGATGAATTGCAGGGATACATCTCCCGGCGGTCCGAAGAGCTGGCGTCGCTCCAGACCCGGCTACGGGGGCTGACGTATCTCAACCCGCGGCAGCGTGAGCTCATCAGCCATGCCCTCAGACATCCGGGGTGTCACTACACGATCGAGCCGCATCGCAGTCGGCATGGCGTTGTCTACGAGACGGCTCGTAGCGATCTGATGGACCTAGTCGCCAGGGGACTGCTGCGAAAGCGCAAGGTCGGCAAGGCGTGGGTGTTCGTGCCCGCGGAGAACCTCGAGTTGAAGCTTGGGGAATAGGTGCCCGCCCCAGCGGCTGCTGAACGAGAACCGAACGGATGGACGCACTTCCGGATGACCTCTCGTCACGAGTCGGCTATCGGATGGCCTATGGCGAGGCGGCGCGACTGGCCGAGATGGCGGATTTCGACCATGGATGGGGGCGTGACTTCGCGGCACAGGTCGGCGGCGCCCCCGAGGCGATCGAGCGGGAAGTCCTGCATCGTGTCGGCCCGCAGGTCGCACCCGAGGTGGTCCGACTGGCCGTCGAGGACGCCCTGGAGGGCCGCCGGCCTCGCTGGTAGGGCCCACGCTGCGCTATGGAGACCCGGTGACGACCCGCAGCACCTCCGGACGGTAGCGCGACGGGTCATTTCGCAGGGCCCGGATGCATTCCATCATGATCGGTCCAGTATAGCCGATGGCGTCGAGTGCCCGGCCCCAGGAAGGCCAGTCGACGGTGCCGTGGCCGGGGGGTTCGTGGGCATCCTGGCGGCCGTTGTTGTCGTGGACGTGGGTGGTCGCCAGCAGGTGCCCGGCGGCGAGTGTCTCGACGGCGGTGCCGACGGTCATGTTGGCGTGACCGGTGTCAAGCGCCAGCGCGAGCCGCGGGTGGTCCAGCTCGCGGAGCAGGTCGAACAGTTCGGCCATCCGACTGCCGGGATGCACTCCGGGGGGCATGTTCTCGACGCAGATCCGCAGCGAGGGCCCGGTGGCCGCCGCGGCATGGTCGCCCAGCGTGATGAGCCCGCGCGCCAGCGCCTCGCGGCGTGCGGGCTGATCGGCCGGGTCAGAGAGTCCGCCGGGATGGACGACCAGGCAGGACCCGCCGGCCTCGGCCAGCCAGTCGACGCAGCGCTTCAGGTCGTCCACTGACGCGAGGTGCACGGCATCGCCGGTGGCGCCCAGGTCGACCCGA
The DNA here is from genome assembly GCA_021818605.1 of Planctomycetota bacterium. Classification (GTDB taxonomy): domain Bacteria; phylum Planctomycetota; class Planctomycetia; order Isosphaerales; family Isosphaeraceae; genus JAKAUH01. The sequence continues at coordinate 6,809 of JAKAUH010000789.1, read as the reverse complement.
GGCGCGCGGATGGTTCGGCCGCCCCAGCATCCGTGGGCGCTGTGGATCGCCAGTCCGCGGTCGGCAACACGGTCGCGGAGCTCGCGGGGATCGGGCAGGCGGCTCCATTCGGGCAGGATTTCAAGGACCGACGCGCCCAGATGCCGGGCGAGCTCCAGCTCGTCGGCCAGGTCGAGGTCCGGATAGCCGTAAGTGATCATGGTGCCAAGGGCTCGACCGGACACGGCGTCACCTCGATAATGGTCGGCGAGGACCTGGCATCCTCGGTCAAGGATCGTGAAACCTCTTGTGGAACTGGCGGCGGAAAGTCATCATAGGCGCCGCGGCGCGGGGCCGCCATCGCCAATCGGACCGGCGGCCATCCGGCCCGCGGCCGATCCGACTCGCGCCGAAGCGACCCGACCCGTCCGGGAAGCGGGAACGGGTCCGACCGGCCGACAAGCCCGTCGGCCTCCGCCCGGGCCGCGAGAACCTGCCTGCCGCGTACGTAGCTATCGAGAAAGGACCGAGGCGCATGCCTCCAGCGCCCCTCGTCGACCCCGAATCCATCGATACCTCGCGCGTCCTTGTCGATCAGGAGGGCATCCGTCGTTCGAACCCCCAGCGGTTCGAGATGGAGCAGCTCACCGCCATCATCGAGCTGGACCTCGCGAACAAGATGATCATCGGCTACAAGGATGTCGCGGCCGACGAGTTCTGGGTCCGCGGCCACATGCCCGACTACCCGTTGATGCCGGGCGTCCTCATCTGCGAGGCTGCCGCGCAGCTCTCGAGCTACTATTGCCACGCCGTTCAATTGCACGCCGAGGGCTTCATTGCGTTTGGCGGCATGGAGGACGTTCGCTTCCGCGGCCAGGTCCGGCCGGGCGATCGCCTGATCCTCATTGGCAAGGGGCAGCGGCTGCATCGTCGCCATACCATTTTCGAATGCCAGGGCTTTGTCGGTACCAACATGGTTTTTCACGGCAAGATCATCGGCGTGCCCCTCGTCGGTCAGGAAGAACCACCTGGCGGCACCTGATCGGGGCAGGTCCGAACCGAAGCCCACCTGTGACCAACCAGGCCCTGCTCGCTGGGCCGTTTTCGCTCCCATTGTCCTCGCCCGCGACCTTGCCTCATGTCCCGCTCGCGACCTTCGATCGATGTCTCTGCTCACCTGATCGAGTCGGCCCCGGTGCCGGGCCCGATTCTTGCCCGACTGGCATCCCCGGCTGGTGCGGTCGACGCTGCCCTGCCGCCGGTCGACTTCGCCGAGTTCTTCGGCAACGACCATCCGGTCGAGCTGGAGGTCGGCTCGGGCAAGGGGTTATTCCTGGCAAACGCCGCGCGGGCGAACCCTGGCCGCAATTACCTGGGCGTCGAGATCGCCAAGAAGTACGCCCGGCTGGCGGCCGAGCGCCTGGCCCGGCAGGGGATCGCCAACGCGAAGGTCTGGGCGGCCGACATCCGCGAGGTGCTGGGCCGCCGCATCCCCGCTCAGAGCCTCCGCGCCGTGCACGTGTACTTCCCCGACCCGTGGTGGAAGAAGCGGCACAGGAAGCGCCGGGTGTTCACCGCCGAGCTGCTGGCACAGATCGCCCGCACGCTCCAGCCCGGCGGCGAGCTCCTGGTCGCCAGCGACGTCGAGGAGTATTTCGGCCTGATCCGCGAGCTGATCGCCGCCAGCCCGGCGTTCCACGAGCGCCCCACGCCGGAGGTGAAGCAGCCGGAGCACCCGCTCGACTACCTGACGAACTTCGAGCGCAAGTACCGTCTGGAAGGCCGGCCCGTCTACCGGGCAGAGTACGACTACCGCCCGGCCGCCGGTTCGTAGGCGAGGAGCCCGGCATGGCGAGGATGGATCGATCCGAGCGTTCGAGGACGCGACCCTTCTGTTCGGGCCTCGAATCCTGTCGCGACCTCATCCGCGACGACGATGCGCTCTCCCTTGAACTTGAAGGAGCCCGACGCCCAGAGATAGGACCAGCCGACGTCTCCGCACAGCGTGTTCCCGGCGGGCTTTCCGCGGTAGGTCAGCTCATATTTTGAGCCGGCGAAGTCACCATCGACCGTGATGCTCAGGATTCCCCGGTCGAAGCTAACCGCTCGGGCCGCCCGCGTCCGACCATCGGCCTTGTAGGTGGCTTTCAGCGACTGATCCTGGCGCAATACGGTGATCACGCAGTCGCGGGATTTCCCGTCGGGGCAGACGCTGCTCAACTTCCAGGTTCCGACGGGGTCCCCATCCTCCGCAGGCCCGGCCTCGCAGATCGAGGCGAGGGCAAATACCGCGACCAGGACCCCGGTGGGTCCGCCAGGGCGACGAACGAATCCGTACGACATGGGTGTGCATCTCCGTTCGGGGCATTGTGACGTGATACCGTCCGCCGGCGCTGGCGGCCAGGGCATCCTTTCACCTACGGCTTGCCTTCCCAGAGAGCGATTTGCGTGCCGCATCGTGTCCTCGTGCACGGATCACTCGCTTTTTGAAAAATCCCGACGCACCTGGCATTCGGCCCTTGATCCTCACGTCGCGTGAGGTCGTAGCATGACCGATGAGGCCGCGGATCCCGGGCCTCGTCGATATCCGGAGAACACCATGCGGCGCGAGACGTGGAAGGTGGGCGAGCTGGCGAGGCGCACGGGACTGACCGTCCGCGCGCTGCACCATTACGACGAGATCGGCCTGTTGCGGCCGTCGCTGCACACCGAGTCGGGGCACCGCCTCTACACGGCCGTCGACGTGGCGAGGCTCCAGCGGATCCTGTCGCTCCGCCAGATCGGGCTGTCGCTCGAGGAGGTCCGCGACTGCCTCGACCGGCCCGGCTTCGCGCCGATCGAGGTGCTTCGCCTGCACGTCGCCCGCCTGCGTGAGCGGATCGCGGCCGAACAGCGGCTGCGCGACCGGCTCCAGGGCATCGCCGCGAGCCTCGAAGCGGCGGAGGAAGTCTCCGCCGATACCTTCATCCGCACGATTCAGGAGATGACCATGATCGAGAGCTACTACACGCCCGAGCAGTTGGATCAGATCAAGAAGCGCGGCGATGCGCTCGGCCCGGAGGCAATCCGGCAGTCGTCGGAAGACTGGGCCGCGCTGATCGCCGAGGTGAAGCACGAGATGGACCAGGGCACCGACCCGGCCGACCCGCGGGTGCAGGATCTGGCAAGGCGCTGGAGGACCCTCGTCGAGGCGTTCACCGGCGGCGATCCGGGCATCACGGCCTCACTGGGCCGGCTCTGGAAGGAGCAGGGGGATTCCCTCGCCGCCGCGCACGACGCCCGGTATGACCCGCGGGGCGTCAGGGACTACATCGGCCGGGCGATGGCGATTGCACCGGGAAACCCGTGAGTCCTCACGTCTCGCAGAGGCCGCCACGTCCGCCGTCCGGGTTTCCTATCGAACCCGATGCAGCCGCGCGTTCGTAGGAGGCTCCGTGCGAACGAGATCCACGACGCGGCCGGGCCAAAACGCGTAGTGGGAGGGCTCTCGGCGGGCACTACTCATCCAGCGACCGCCCCAAACCGCGATCGCCACGAGAGGCAAAACACCCGGTGGGCCGCCGGCCCATCCGGTCATGGATGACACAGGAGAGCCAGTGATGGCAAGGCGCCTTCGCACCCTCCGGCCGGTATGCCGGGGCCTGGAGGGACGCGTCGTTCCGAGTGCGGCCTCTGTCCCGGCGGCCGTGACAGGCGGCCCGGCCGGGAACGAGGCCGGGCTGTCGCAATTCGTGCAGAAGGTCGAGCAGGGAAAGAATCCGACCCTGACGGTCGACTTCAGCGCGCAGGCCGCGGGTCGGTCCGCCGGCACGATCGTGATGCCAAACCCAAAAGGACAGGCGCTTTCCTGGAACCCAAAAGGACAGGCGCTTTCCCGTTGCGTTGTGCTGCCGTGGTCGCTAGATCGCATGCTTGGCGGCAAAACGCCTGTCCTTTCCGGCGTTTTTCTTTCCGGCGTTTTTCCATTGGGACTGCATGGATGTCGAAGCGGCGGGGCAGCGGAAATATGCCTGTCCTTTTCGCCGCTTGATGTCGAAGCGGCGGGGCAGCGGAAATATGCCTGTCCTTTTCGCCGCTTGATGTCCTTTTCACCGCTTTTAGCCGTCTGCCTGTCCTTTTAGCGGCCTTCTTTTAGCGGCCTTCCTTTTAGCGGCCTGGTTCAATTCGCTCGGAGCCAGGGTAACACTTTTCTCGGTCGCTGGCGGCGTCTTAGTAGTCGCAAGTGATAATTAGGCAAGGCTTTATCGCCAGAACGGCCCCAAGCTTTACGCCGGAAAGTGTTACCCGGGCTTGAACCAGGCCCTTTTTGCCGTCCTCCGCTTCGCTCTCAGACCCTCGGGCGCCCTGCGATCAGGGCTCCGAGCGGACGATACCTCAGGCCAGGGCGCGACCCGACCGACGCCGACGCGAGGCCAGGCCCGCAAGGCCGATCCCCGTTGCCAGCAGGATCAGCGAGGCCGGTTCGGGCACCGCCGCCGCCGTCACGATCAGGTCCACCTGCTTCTGCGTCGCGTTGTCCACGAGCTGGTACTGATAGCCGCCGGGGGTGGTCCCCAGCGTCAGGCTGTCGCTGACGAGCGTCCCGTAGTTGATCAGGTCGTAGGTCCCCACGCCGAAACCGGCGAGGGCGTTGAGGTTCACGACCCCGGCCAGTGTCGCGGCGCCTCCGACGTCGATCCTGTCGGAAAGGCTCGTCGTCCCCAGGTCGAACAGCAACGACGAGGCGGCGTCCAGGTTCAGGCTGCTGGAGAGGGTCAGGGTTCCGACGCCGCCATTGAGGGTCGGATCGCCGGCGGCCAGCTCGCCGCCGACGGACGTCACCGCTCCGGCGATCGTGCCCGTCCCGCCGAGGGTCGCGCCCGAGACGACCGTGACCTCGCCGGTGCCGGTGGCCGAGCCGGTCGCGTTGTCGGCCAGCAGGGTGCCCGCCAGGATGCTCGTCCCGCCTGAATAGCCAAAGTTCGCGGCCGAGCTGTCGCCGGTGAGCGCCAGCGTCCCGAGCCCATCCTTCAGCAGCGAGACCATCCCCGAGCCCGGCAGGCTCGAAAGGACGCCCGTCTCGGCGATCGAGCCGCTGATGGTCTGCGACTGGCCCGAGTCGACCGTGAAGGTGAGCGTCCCGCCCGTACTGAAGAGGCCCGTCCCGGCCGTCGCACCGCCGGAGCCGTTATGCGCCCCCTGGCCGCCCAGCCCGCCGGTGAGGGTTCCGGCACTGGCCGAGGAATCGACGAAGGAGAGCGAGGCGCCGTTGTCGCCGCGGACGAAGACATTGCCTCCCAGGGCCGATCCGCCACCTCCGCCGCCGGCGCCGACGCCGCCTTCGCCGAAGCCGCCGCTACCGCCGCCGAAGCCGCCATTACCGCCGCCACCGCCGCCACCGCCGCCGAAACCGCCGCTGCCGTGTCCGCCGCCGCCACCTCCGCCGAAGCCGCCATTACCGCCGCCACCGCCGGGGCTGCCGCCACCGCCACCGCCGCCGCCGACACCGCCATTACCGCCGGTACCACCGCCGCCGCCACTGCCGCCGCCGCCGCCACCGAAACCGCCATTTCCACCCGTGACGCCACCGGCGTTGCCACCGTTGGGCGCTCCTCCGCCGCCACCACCGCCGCTACCAGGAAGGCCGCCGAGGCCGCCGAGGAGGGCGCCTCCACCTCCCCCGCCGCCGCCGTTGTTGCCGCCGCCCGCGCCGCCAGCCCCCCCAAGGCCGCCACCTCCGCCGGACCCGATGGCGAAGCTTCCGCCGTTGCCGCCGCTCCCACCGACCGCCCCGTTGTCCGCGAACGTCACCCCCGAGAGCGTCACCGCACCCGAGTTCACGAACAGGGCACCGCCCAGGCCGCCACCACCGCCGCCGCCATACCCGCCGTCGCCGCCATTTCCCCCGTGCGCGACGGCATGATCCAGGGCCAGATTGGTGATCGAGACCGTGCTTCTGCCCGCGTCAATGAACAGGATCCGGTACGCGTCGTTCCCGCTGATCGTGTGCCCGTTCCCCTCGATCGTCACCCCTTGCTTCGCCGTCAACAGGGGCAACGCCTGAGAAAGCGTGATCGAGCTCGTGATGTCGATCACCACTGGGTCCGTCGCGCCATTGGCCGCGTTGATCGCCGCGGCCAGCGAGGTCGTGTCGCTCGCCGTGTAGACCTGCGCCATCGCCGGCCGCACCGCACCCGCCAGGAAGAGGGCCCACGCCAGCAGGCACCCGGCCCTCCACTTCATAGTTATGTTCATGTTTTTCCTCACTTGGAGATCGACCACCGGCCCGGATCGGCCCGCGCCAGGACACAAATTCTGTCTATCATGCGGCCGGACAAATCTCAAGAGGAAAGCATTCCAAATTTATGTATCTCTTAATCTATTTAGCTGCATGATCCGGGATGGCCGATCGCGACGGCGAGCCGGGCGGGGGATTCGGATCTTCGGGAGGGACGCCCCTCGATGTGAGCGGCACGGCCGGTCACCTGGGTTGGGGGGCTTGCCGGAGGGCGTTTTCGGGGGAAATCCTCGGCGAGAAGGGGAAAGAGAGGACCGGCGTGCGAGGGACGGCGGCGAGATCCCGACCGCATGCCAGGATGTTTGCCCGGGCGCGGGAGACCGATCCTGCCCCCGTATCCCTCCTGCTGCGATCGGGCAACGATGTTCCGTTTTCTCCACGCTGCGCGTCTTTCTCTCGATGAGGGAGCGATACAGGGCGATAGGGGCGATAGAGGGTGCCATAGGGTGCGATAGAGGAGGGTGCGATAGAGGAGGGTGCGATAGAGAGGGTGCGATAGAGGACAGGCATATGACCGCCCCCCGGGATATCCAGAGGGTGCGATAGAGGAAGG
>JAKAUH010000109.1 GCA_021818605.1 Planctomycetota bacterium | reverse complement strand
GGAACGCCGCGGCCGCCGAGGTCATTCGCGGCCTGGACGACTCCATCGGCCGGCTCTGCGAGCTGGCCGACCGCCGCGGCGCCGCCGTCATGATGGTCAGCGACCACGGATTCGGCCCCTGCCTGGGCCGCGTGCACGTCAACCGCATCCTCGTCGACGCGGGCGTCGCCCGGCTCCCCGGCTGGGCGGGGCGCGTCGGCCGGCGGACGATGCAGGTGGGCGACCGGCTGCGGCTCTGGGGCCAGAAGCGCGATAATCCGACAGCGCGCTCGGCCTCGTTCGACCAGTCCGTCGCCGCGCAGTATCGCTTCAACTGGAAGCGGACCCTGGCTTTCGCTCCTCACCAGGACACCGCCGCGATGGTGTACGTCAACTGTGCCGCTCGGCACGGTGGCGTCAAGACGGCCGCGCCCATGATGACTCCCCGCCAGATCGATGAGGCCCGATCGGCCGCCGCCGACGCGCTGGCCCAGGCCCGGCACCCTGAGACCGGCAAGGCCCTGTTTCCCCGGATCATCGCCACGGCTGAGGAATACCAGCTCGACCCAACCAGCGAGGGCTATCCCGACCTGATTGCCCTGCCCGATGAGCCGTACTGGGTCCGCACCAAGCTGACGTCCAGCTCCGCGTGGGTCGAGCCCGACGATAACCTTCCCGGCACGCACCGACCCGAGGGGATCGTCGCCCTGGCCGGCGTGGATCTCTCCGTCGGCCGCAACCTTCAGGCCAACCTGACCGACGCCACGCCCACCATCCTTGCCCTGCTCGGCCTGCCGATCCCGGCCCACATCGAGGGCAAGCCGATTGTGCCGACCGGCGCATCCCGGACGCATGCGCCCGTCGCATCGGTCGCCGGCCCGCACCGACCGGCCTTCGAATACTCCTTCGAGGAGCAGGCCGTCATCGAGCAGCGGCTGGCGGATCTGGGCTATCTCGAGTGAAGGAAGTCGAAGCTGGCCGGGCCCCGGGTCGGCCAGCTTCAGATCAGATCAGATCAGATCCAGCCGCCGCCTGGGCGAATGCGCCCGGCTGCATGCCGCGCAGACCCCGGTGATCAGGAAGCGATGGCCGCTCGGCCGGAACCCGTGCGCTGCGCTGATCGCATCGCGCAGGCGCAGGATCTCGTCGTTGCGGAACTCCACGACCCGGTTGCATGACGTGCAGTGCAGGTGATCGTGCGCCGGGTAGCCGTAATCGTGCTCGTAGGCGCTGCGGTTCGTCAGCCGAAGTTCCCGCAAGAGACCCGCCTCGACCAGCAGACGCAACGTTCGGTACACCGTCGCCCGGCTCACCCCGTGTCCGGCGTCATGCAGGTCGCGGACCAGCTCATCCGCATCGAAATGCTTGTGCGAGTTGAAGATGTGATCGACCAGCAGCCGGCGACGATCGGTCAGCTTCTCGCCGCGGATCTCGAGGAACTCGCGGAACTTCTCGACCGGAGAATCGGAGACAACCAGGGGGGCGAGATGATCGCGCTGCGCTTCCACGAGTCGGCGTTCCTTCCAGGCAGGCCCGCACCCGCCGATGTGTTGCGGCGGTCGCGGGCCCCGAGAATCGAGAATGATTCTCAATTCTAGCCGATGGTGGTCGCGCAGGCGAGTCCGTCAAACTTCGGCTTCAGGCGGAGGTCCAGAGCGTCTCGTATTCTCAGGCGACGAGGTAGGTCGCCGGCCGTGCGGCGTCGGCAGCCTCGACCTCCTCGTATCGAACGGGTCATCGATCATCGCGAGTCCGGGCCCTCGCTTCGCTGGTGTCCCGGAGTGATTCGGGAAGTGGATCATCGACCCGAGTCGACAGCCGCTGTGCTCGGTCCTCATTCGAAGAACGACCCCGAGTCGCCGAACTGCTTGCGGAACTCGTAAGCCCGTTTTTCGGCTGCGGCCCAGTCCCCGGCTCGGCCCTTCTCGATGATCTCGGCGAGCTCCCTGTACTTCGCGTCCGAGATCTCGCCCGCGTCATGCCGCTGATCGATCAGCCGGGCGTCCTGCTCGAACTCCTTCGCGTGGTGGAGGGATACGGCCGTCAGCAGAGCCTCGAAGGCCCGCGCGTTCTGGACCTGGCGCGGGGTCGGCTCGTTCGAGCAACCGCTGATTGACACAGCCATCGCGAGTACAACGGCCCGTCGCATTGAGGGACGACCACCCCGCGCCATCCCGGCATCAATAGGAACTGGCACTGATCACCTCCCCCACCGCCCGGCTGGACATGGCCTGCCAGGTCAGCACGTTGATCGATTGCTTGATGAACCGGACGGATCCGTCTCCCATGAGCACGTTCGCGCCGCCGGGGTGTAACGCGTAGAACTCATCCGTGTGGCCGATCGGGCTGTTCGGCGGATGGATCACCTCGGGCACCTCGTACAGCGACGGCCCGCTATGGGAAGCCAGCAGAGCAGCGGGATAGTCGTAGTCCACGTTCAGCCCGCCGGTTCCCAGACTGGCGAACGCGTTGTAGGCAAAATGCCGGTAACCCGGGATGATCCCCACCCAGGAGGCGTCAGCCAAAAATGGCGTCTTCTCGCTGGCGAACACCGTGTTGCTCAATCCGTCGGTCACGGCCGCGTAGGGGAGATGGCTGTTCCGGTAGAGCGGGCCGTTGCAGCCGACCTGCGGGTTGTCGTAGTTCGTGTTTGGCGGCTGGATGCTCGAGTCGTTCCAGCCCATGTTGTACTGGTAGTTCGCCCGGGCGAACTGGGTGTTCGCCACCGGCAGCGGGTTCTTGTTGGCGTCGACCATCGCGCAGGTCGGCGT
>JAKAUH010000962.1 GCA_021818605.1 Planctomycetota bacterium | reverse complement strand
GCCGACGTATTACAGGGCTATCGCGAATCGGGCTGGCGATTCACCAACCAGGAGCACCTGCGGGCCTTCCTCGCGCGGGTGACCTATAACCATTTCGCTACCCATTGCCGGCGCAATCGCGCGGCGCTCGAGCGCGAGCAGGCCGTCCATGAGGGCGAGTGGCCCGCCGACCAGCCGAGGCCCAGCCAGGTCGCCCAGGCCGGCGAGCTCTGGGCAACGCTCGTCGACCTCTGCCCGCCCGCCCACCGCCAGATCCTCGAGCTCAAGGGCCAGGGCGCCGGCCTGGCCGAAATCGCCGAGCGCACCGGGCTACACGAATCGAGCGTACGGCGAATCCTCTACGACCTGGCCAAGCGTCTGGCCGCCGCCCGCGGCGGTGCGGCAGAGGCGTGAGGGGACCGGATCTGGAATACCGGACTCAACCGCGAAAAACGCGAAAAGCGCGAAAAGAATCAGACAGGATTACGGTCCTACCGACTGTCGGCTCGATCATCGCTCTTTTTCCGTGTGATTCCGTGTTTTCCGTGGTTCATTCCTCGTCTCGAACGGTCATCGGGATAGCCGCTGAAATACGGAACCACGAAAAACACCGAATCACACGAAAAAAATACAAATGAGCGGCTCTGAAGCGAGCGGGATTCTCGCACGATTTCGTTTCCTCGTTTTTCGCGGTGGATTCCGGAACTCTCAGGAGCGGCGAGGGCCGATCGATGTCGACCGACTACTCCCTGAGCTTTCCGACCGGCGCCTTCTCCAGCGCGGGTCCGAGCGGACCCTCCGGCTTCCCCTTTCCCGAGCCGCCCGCGTCGTCGGTGACGCGGCACGTCGAGGCGATGGTCGCTGCCTGGCGGCGGGGCGAGCGTACCCGCGCCGAGGACATTTTGGCCCGGCATCCCGAGCTCGACGACGACGCGGCGATCCGGCTGATTTTCGAGGAATACTGCCTCAGCCGCGACGCCGGGCTCGACGTCTCACCCTCCGAGGTCGCCCGCCGGTTCCCCCGTTGGGGTGACGAGCTGGCGCTGTTGCTGGACTGCCAGCGGCTGATCGACTCGGCGCCGGCGCGGGTTGAGTTCCCCCACGTCGGCGAGGTGCTCGCCGGTTTCCGCCTGCTGGCCGAGCTGGGCCGAGGCGCCGCGGGCCGGGTGTACCTGGCCGCGCAGCCCTCGCTCGGCGATCGCCGCGTGGTGGTGAAGGTCACGGCCGGCGATCGCGACGAGCACCTCTCGCTGGCCCGGCTCCAGCACATGAACATCGTCCCGCTCTACTCCGAGCACCGCCTGCGCGACCGGAACATCCAGGTGCTCTGCATGCCGTTTCTGGGCTGCGCGACGCTCGCCCAGGTCATCGAGGCGCTCGAGCCGATCCCCGGCGCCGAGCGGACCGGCGCGCGGATCGTCGAGGCGATGGATCGGGCCGGCGCCCGCCGGAACTGCGACCTGCCGCCCGACGGACCATTCCGGCGCTACATCGCGCGCGCCGGCCATGTCGAGGCGGTCGTCTCGATCGGCGCCGCGCTGGCCGACGGGTTGCACTACGCCCACGAGCGCGACCTCGTGCACATGGACGTCAAGCCGTCGAACGTGCTGCTGGCCAGCGACGGGCAGCCGATGTTGCTGGATTTTCACCTGGCGCGCAGCCCGATCGGGCCCGAGAGCCCGCCACCGGCCTGGATGGGCGGGACCTTGAAGTTCATGGCGCCCGAGCAGCGGCGAGCCATGGAGGCCGTGCGCGCCAACCGCCCGATCCCCGAGCGGGTGGACGGCCGCGTCGACGTCTACTCGCTGGGCATGCTGTTGTACCACGCGCTGGGCGGCCCCGTGCCGGAATCGGAGTCGTGCGGCGAGCCGTTGCCGCCGCTGGAGCGCTGCAACCCGCGGGTCTCGCCCGGGCTGTCGGACATCATTCACAAATGCCTTCGCGGGGACCCTGCGCGGCGGTATCCGGATGCGGCGTCGCTGGCGTCGGATCTGCGGCGGCACCTGGCCGACCTGCCGCTCGCTGGCGTGCCCAACCGGAGCTGGCGCGAGCGCTGGAACAAGTGGCGGCGGCGGCATCCCGGAGCACTCGGGCGCCGCGCGGTCGTGCTGCTGGTGCTCGTCATCGGACTCGCCGCGCCGGCGGCCAGCCTGGGCATCGCCTATCACCATCGGCTGGACTCGGCCACGACGGCCCTGGCTCACGGGCGCGAGCTGCTGGCGCGGCACAAGGAAGACACGGCCGCCTCGGTGCTCCAGACGGGCCTGGAGGCCGTCGGCGCGTTTCCCGGCCTCGACGGCCCACGCCGCGAGCTGATCGCGGCGCTCGAGCGCGCGCGGCGAGGAATGCGCATCGCCGCGCTGCACCAGCTCGCCGAGACGATCCGCTTCCGCTACGGCCTCGCCCCGCCACCGGCCGACGAGGCCCCGGCGCTCATCCGCCTCGGCCGGCGGACGTGGGAAACACGTGCGACTCTTCTGGGCGGCGATCGCGACGGCAGCCCGGCCGGCTCGCGGGTCGACCCGGTCCTCCGGACCGATCTGCTCGACCTCATCATCCTGTGGGCCGACCTGCGCGTGCGGTATGCCTCGGCCAGCGATCGCGACGAGGCCCGGCGAGAGGCCATCGCCGTGTTGACCGAGGCGGCCGCGGTCCTGGGCCCGAGCCTCTCGCTCGAACGCGATCGCCGCGTCCATGCCCTCTCGCTGGGGATCGAAGTGGGGCCCCCGAGCGTGGCGGAATCCTCACCGCACACCGCGTGGGAGTTCTACGACCTCGGGCGCGCCGAGCTTCGCGCGGGCCATGCCGAGCGCGCCGCCGAGCACTTCCGCCGGGGCCTGAAGCTCCGCCCGCAGGACTTCTGGCTGAATTTCTACGACGGCCTGTGCGGCTACCGGCTCGGGCGGTTCGCCGCCGCAGCCGAGGCCTTCCGCGTCTGCATCGCGCTGGCGCCCGACTCGGCCGAGTGCTACCACAACCGCGCCTTGGCCTACCAGGCCCAGGATGCGCTCGAGCTCGCCCTGACGGATTACGACCGCGCGCTGGAACTCAGCCCGGACCTGCCCGACGCGCGGCTCAACCGCGGAATCGTCGCGTTTCGCCTGGGCCGACTGGACGCCGCGCTCGCCGACCTCGAGCGCGCCGCCCGCACCGCGACGAGTCAGGCGACCATCGAGCTCGCCCGCGAGAACCTCGCGCTCGTCCGCCGTGCCCGCCACGATCGGCGGCACAGCCCCCCTGCCCCGCGACCCATCCGCCCCGGCGCGTAACAGGTGCCCACCCCGATCCCGATCACCGGGCCTTGATCTGCCCGGGCGGTAAGTATATACTCACCACGAATCGAGGAGGTATCGGGTTTCATGAAGGGATCGGCGAAGCTCTCGAGTGACGAGCGACGCGAGGCGATTATCCGGGCGGTGCGGCGGGTCTTCGCGGAGCGGGGATTCCACGGCACGACCACGCGTGCGCTGGCCGAGGCGGCAGGGGTTTCCGAGGCGCTGCTGTTCAAGCATTTTCCGAACAAGGAAGCGCTGTACTCGGCCATGCAGGTGTTTTGCAGCAAGGAGCGCGACCCCGAGCGGATGGAGCGAGTCCGGGCCCTTCAGCCCTCGACGTCGACCCTCGTTTTGATCGTCCACATGCTGGTCGGGCGGATGGTCCGCCGCGATTGTGGCGACGACGAGGACGCGGCGATCCTTCACCGGCTGATGCTGCGCAGCATGATGGAAGACGGGGAATTCGCCCGGATTTTCTTCGAGCGCAGCGTCTCGTGCTGGCTGGACAAGGTGCGGGAATGCCTCGAAGCGTCGGCGGCGGCCGGGGATGCGATCATCGCCCCCGTGCAGCCCAGGCTGGCGGCCATCTTCACTCAGCACGTGGCCAAGTCGATCATGCTCGCCCTGATCCCGCCGACCCCGGTGGTCGATTACGGGATGCCGCGCGAACCTCTGATCGAGCAGGCGGTCTGGTTCTCGCTACGCGGCATGGGCGTCAGGGACGAGGCGATCCGCCGCGATTACAACCCCCAGGCACTGGCCATCCTGTCGGGCTGAAAAAATTTTTTTGAAATACCTGGTGAGTAAGTGCGAACTAACAGAGAAATGAAGCCGTCCAACGGCCGAGAAACCACGATGAATGCGAGTCAACGGAGTCGGAAGGATCAACGGAGCGGTCGGGTCGAGCGGCTCGTACTGAGGGCGATCCTGGTGCTGGGCCTGGCGGGAGCGTTTGGGCTCTGGTACGCCGGCCGGGATGCGGGAGCGGGGTCGGAATCGTACATGCTGCCCCAATGGCTGCCGGCTCTGATGGGCCTGGTCGTGGCGGGTGGCGTGAGCTGGTTCGGCCGGCTCCGGACCCGCGAGCGGTGGCAGGCCGCGTGGGACGCCTATGCGGCGATCGACCGCGAGCCGCGCCGGTTTTCGAAGGCCGACGAGGATTGCGACGCCGGGCTCTGCCTGGCCGCGGGGCGGTAGGGTTTTTCCGTAGGTCAGGCTGGAAGGCCTGACGACGGAGGAATCGTCAGGCTGGAAAGCCTGAACTACTTTATGCCCTCGGAAACGCGGAGGTTTGCCCGTTTTTCGGATCGAAGAGGACTCATCTTCTCAAGGAGGGACTGCCATGCTCGTCCTCAGCCGGAAGCTCGGTGAACGCGTTCTGGTGCCCCATTGCGGGCTGTCGGTGACCGTGGTCTCCGTCGAGGGGAACGTCGTTCGCCTCGGCTTCACCGCGCCGGCGGAGGTCGGCGTGTTTCGCGAGGAGGTCTGGCAGCGGATCTCGACCGAGGAAGAGCCGAGGGCCCGCATCAAGTGAGCGCGGGCGTCGGCGTCCGCGCCGGCGCCGGCAACACATCGACGAAGCTCGCGGCTAGAACGCCATAGGATAGTGGATCCACCTCGATGTGCCCGGCCACGCCAGCGTCGCGAGGACACCGAGCGACAGGACGATCCAGACCACGCCGATCGCACGGCCCAGGCGGTCGATCGCGCTTCGCTCGGGCCGCCACCAGCCGCCGAGGGCCATCGTCAGCCAGGCTCCGCAGATGGCCGGACCGGCCCACGTCGAGCCGAGGCCGTCGTAGTAGAGCAAACGGCCCAACTGCTGAAGCGGAGGAAGTCTTCCAGCCCATGCCGATGACATCCAGCGAGGTGGGAAGGGGGTTACGGGCATGGGCCGGAACTGATGAATCGACCAGCTCTGGGCGGTCCCGATCAGGGTGCAGATCAGCACCGCCAGGGCGACGGCGCAGGCCGCCATGCCGGGCTGGCGGAAGAGGCCGCGCCATCGCGGACGCGGGCGCCGCAATCTCAGCGCGGGGAGTGCCAGCGTCCAAGCGAAGAGGAGCGGCATTAGCAGGTGCATCGCGCGATCGACCGCGGGATTGCGTCGCCACGGGGGGTCACCGAGGAACCCGATCGCCACGAGCCACGCCTCGAACCCGGCGGCGGTCGCGACGATCAGAATGACGGCGTCCCACAGGTCAAGGCAGCGTGGCGAGGTTCTCATGACTGTTGTCGCTCTCCTCGTGCGCCGAACGGCTCGCTCAATCGATGACCATGGACACGGCATGGACGACCGGCATCAGGATCCATCCGTTGCCGACGATCCGGCCCAGCCGGTCGATCGCGGATCGCTCCGGACACCAGCGCTGGGCGAGGATCAGGATCAACCAGGCCCCGAAGACCCACAGGCCGATGGTGCACGCCATCTCGCCGAAGATCTCCCCGAGCGGGGGCACCTGCACCTCGATGATCCTGAAGTAGCGCGGCGGCGGCATCGTCGCAAAGGAGGGCTCCGGACGGGGGAGGACCCCGATTAGCCGCCAGAGCCCGACCAGCGACAACGCGATCGGCACGGCCGCGGCGCAGCACGCGACCATTCCGGGCTGCCGTAGCAGTCGCCTCCACCGCGGCCGAGGCCGCCGCAGCCTCAGCACCAGCACGGCCAGCGTGAGGGCCACGAGAATGGGATAACCCCACTCCATCACCTGGCGGAGGTGCCTCACGATACCGGGCGCGGAAGTCGGCCCCACCAATCCTGGTTCGCTCTCCATAACGGAGTTCGCCGCCCGGTGCAGCGCGAACCCGCAGGCCAACGCCGCCACCAGGATCATGCTGTCGAGGATCGTGAACTTGCGGGCGGCTCGCGGCGTCATCACGGCTCAACCCTCGGGGATCATCTCTTGAGAGCCGGCTTCTCCGTCGCCCCATCTCCCGGCGTGGCGGCGACCGCGGGCGGGCGCGGGCTCGGGCGATTCGGGCGGTCGACGATGCCCGCGGCGCACTGGCGCAGAACCTCGGCGGTCGGGTCGCTTGCGTAGCGCTCTCTCGCCCGCTGCGACAGAACGCGATTATACAGCAAGATCACCGACGCCTTGGGGCGATATCCTCGGTGCCGCTCGATTTCCTGCATGATCTCCAGCAGCGGGCGGCCCTGCACCAGGAAGCGGTAGATCCCCATCCAGGCCGGCGAGCGGTCCATGCAGCCGTGGCAATGCACCAGAATCGGCCAGGCCGAGGGGTCCTGCGCGGCGGCGAGCGTCTCCGTGAGAAACGCATCCGACGCGGCCGGCGACGGGTCCGACGGGCTGGCGATGTAGCGGATATTGTGCTCGCGGACGAACTTCAGCTCGTCGCCGAGGATCGGGCTGCGCTGGGCGGTTTCCTCGGGGAACAGGTTGATGATTGTGCGGAAATGCCGGCGCTCCTGCGCGACCTCCAGGCCGCGATAGGTCGGCATCGCGCTGAGATAAATCCGACCCGGCTCGACGACCCGCATCCGCGCCAGCGGCCGGTGATACCAGGTGACCGCGATCCCCAGAACGACCAGTCCCAGCCACGCCGGCGGGCCGAGCACGGCGAGCGACCACCGGCCGAGCCTCGGACGCAAACTTGACCGCAGGCGAGGGATCAGCACGATCAACAGCCCGAGGTCAAAAGCCATGATCGCCGCGATCATCGCCCAGCGCGGCCAGTAGCCCACGGGCTCGACCCCCGGGATTTCGAACTGCCTCGCAATCGCCAGCACGGCCGCCGCGATCCAGAGGTCGAGTGAGCCCCGTGTCGTGCGGGGCTCGGAATGAAGATCTGCGGCCGATGATCGTCGATGGCGAACGAGGCTCACGGCGATGACCGAGCCCAGCGCGAGCGCCGCGGCGAGCAGTCCGACGCGCAGGGTCCACGGCGCCTGGGAATCGAACATCGTCCGCCAGCCCAGGCCGTACCAGCCGTCGACCGTCGGGCCCGGTGTGGCGCTGTACCACAGGACGGCCAGGGAAATGGCGAATCCGGCCGGCCAGGCGCCGCGCGGGCGTCCCGCGGCGAGACCGGCCCCGGCCATCACGACGGCCAGCGCCGAGAGGTAGAGCTCGATCCGGTCGAGGGTGTCGCCCGGCTCGGCCAGGCGATACGCCGACGGCGGCACCCGGCTAAAGGTCGGCCGCTCGACGCGAGGGAATTCGGGGTCGATGTCTTCCTCGAAGTCGACGACGTGCCAGACCGCCGGGATCAGCAAGGTCGCCAGCACTAGCCAGGGCCATTGCCTGCGCACGAGAGCTTTCCACCAGGTCGTCGGCCGCGCTTCCGTGGTCATGTCGTATCCTGGCAGGAGGAATCCTCAACGAGGTCGGGCATTCTTGCCCGACGCTCAGGCCCCGTCGGGCAAGAATGAATGCCCGTCCGACTTTCGTGCCGGCGTCATGTGCCGTTCCCTCGGCGTCAAGCCAGCCGGTTGAACCAGGCGAGGACAAAAAGGGGACAGGCACCTCGAAGACCCGGAGCCAGTCCCCGTGTCCTCGCACCTCGGAGAGTCGAAGCCCGTCCCCGTCCTCTCGGCGCCCCTACGCCACCAGTCCCTCGGCCTCGCCCCAGAAGAAATAGTCGTTGCTGTTCTCGGGATAGCGGCGGACCTGTTCCTCGAGGACCTCGAGGAAGTGGTGGACCCACTGGCCGGTCTCGCCCTTCTCGGGGGCGTCCTTGGGGACGTGGAACGCGGGGCGGAACTCGATGTGATAGCGGCCGTCGGGCTGCATCCGGCAGAATACCATCACCACGGGCGTGCCGGTCATCGCCGCCAGGACGATCCACGTGGTCGAGAACCGCATGTCGCGGCCGAGGAACCGCGCCGGCTCGGTGAGCTGGCCCGTCCATCGGACGTCGCCAGCCAGGTAGAGGACCATCCCGGCCTTGAGCGTTCGCGCGGCGCGGAGGATCGAGCCGGCCGAATCGGCCGGTACGCCCTGGCGCGAGATAAACAGCTTGTCCTGCCCCAGCGGACCCTCGGTCTCGAAATGACGCGAGAGGAACCGCGAAATATGCCGCGGCCGCTCCATGTAGAACCGCACCGGGAACCCTTCGCGGAACATCCAGTGCGCCGGCAGCAGATGCGCGCCGAAATGGCTGGTCAGGACGATGCAGCCTCGCCTCTCGGCAAAAGCCACGTCGAGGTTCTCCCGTCCGGTCACGGCGAACATGTCGCGGGCCCGGTCATCGGGCACGCCGTCGAGCAGCAGGTCCCGCGTGCGCCACAGGACGTGATTGCCGGCCAGCTCGCGGCTGACCTCCGGCACATCCCAGTGGCAACCCAGAATCGACCCGCCCCGCTTCACCGCCTGGCGGAACTCGCTCCGCAGCCGGTGCGAGAAGCGGTACTCCATCCGGCCGATCCCCGAGACGAACCGCGAGGCCACCGGTAACGGCAGCTTGCGAATCATCGGCAGCCATATCCTCAGGAACCCCTTGCGGATGTTGAGCCCGCGCCGTTCCATCGACGACCCTCCACATCCAACCACGCTCAGACACCTGCCGGCACATCCGCGGACGGGAGAAGTCCGGTAAGATGGGCTGTTAGGAGTCAGCCGAATCCTTCCGCTCGGCGAGGTAGGCCGCCAGGTCGGCAACCCGGCACAGATTTGACACGGCTTCATCCTCGATGACAACGTCAAAATGATCCTGAAGCTGGAGGATCAGTCCGACGAAGTCGAGCGAGTCGATGGCCAGGTCCTCGACGAGTCGGGATTCGGGCGTGATCGGCACGCGCGCCGGGACCCTGGCGGCCTTGCGGATGACGTCGACCACTTCGGGGACCAGCGATGGCACGGAGTGGGTCGGTGTCATGCGGAGATCCTCCTGAAGATCAGGGCGTTGTTGGTGCCGCCGAATCCGAACGACGTGGACATGACGTGTTCGAGGCGGGCCGCCCGGGCCTGGCCGGGCACGTAATCGAGGTCCAGCGCGGGATCGGGCTGGTAATTGATGGTCGGCGGGATGAGCTGATCACGCAGCGACCGGACGGCGACCGCCGCCTCGATCGCCGACGCGGCGCCCAGGCTATGCCCCAGCGCCCCCTTGATCGAGCTGACCGGGAGCCGTTTTGCGGCATCGCCGAACACTTCCTTGACGACCTGGGTCTCGACCTGGTCGTTGAGCACCGTGCTGGTGCCGTGGGCGTTGTAATAGTCGATGTCGGCCGGAGATAGGTTTCCACGCTCCAGCGCCGCGGAGAGGCAACGGACAATCCGGTCGCGGCAGGGCATCGCCATGTGGTGGCCGTCGGAATTGGTCGACCAGGCCACCAGCTCGGCCTGCGGCTCAAGGCCCAGCCGTTTCGTGGCGGACTCGGTCGCGAGCACCAGGGCCCCGGCGCCCTCGGCCAGCACGAAGCCGGCCCGGTCGGCGCTGAACGGCCGGCTCGCCTGGCTCGGGTCGTGCTCGGCGCGGTCGCCGGCCTTCTTGCCCAGCAGAACCTTCATCGTGACGAACCCGTTGACCACCGGCGGCGTGAACGCGCTCTCGGCGCCGCCGCAAAGTGCAACGTCGGCCTCACCCGAGCGCAAAAACATCGCCCCCAGCACCACCGAATGGCCGCCCGAGGCACAGGCATTCGCTGGCGCCACGCTCGGGCCATAAAGGCCCAGGTGCTGGGCCACCTGCCCGGCGAGCTGGTTGATGATCATCGCCGGAACGAGGTACGGGCTGATCGCCGGACTCTTCCGCCGGGCCATCCGCGCCTGCTCGATCTCAAGCAGGTCGAGCCCGCCGAACGCCGAGCCGATCACCACGGCCGCGCGGTGCGGGTCCAGCACCGAATCGGGTCGATCCAGCCGCGCCTCGGCCCACGCCGCCCGCGCCGCCGCCATGCCCAGGTGGAGGAACCGCGCCGAGAGCCTGGCGACCGCAGGGTCCTCCGACGCCGTCCCCGGCCCGAAGTCCTCGATCATCCCGCCCAGATCCTGGAGAAACGTCTCTGACGCCAGCGCCGCGTGTCGTCGAATCCCCGATCGGCCCGCAACCAGACCCTGCCAGGTCGCATCCATGTCGCGACCCAGGCAGGTCACTGCCGCGTGCCCTACGATGAAGATCCGCTCCGACATCCCGGCCTCCTAACAATCTGTCCGCCGCGCCGAACCACCTGCCGACCGGGCGGGGAACACACCAGGCTCCTTGATAATCGGCACGATCCGACCAACCACTTGAACCGTTTTGTCGGAATCGTTCGTCCCGCCCGCAGAGTTCTCATTTTATCGCCGAACCGGCAAGGCCAACCGCCGCGAGACGATGATTGCACACCGGAAGGTTCGCTGAGGAGATGGAGACTCTCGATGCGGCAGAGCAAGCCGAAATTGCCCCACTGCCGGCAAGTCCGTCAGCCCCGGGTCAGGCCCTCCGTCTTCTTGACCCCTCGTTCAATTCTTGTTGAACTAGCCTGCCGGACGGTACGATGACAGGAACGTCAGACTTTCCAGCCCGATGAAATCGAGCCGGCGGTCAACGAGGGAAACCCCGTGCAGCAACGACGGACGCGGATCGGCGGCATCCTGGGCGCAATGGCCGTACTGGCGGCCGCGTGGGGATCGGCCGCGCGCGGCGCCGGGGACGGGGACAACAGCGACAAGAAGACGAGCGACAGGATCAGGCCATCGGCGTTCACGGCCGAGCAGTTGCGGTTCTACGAGGAAAAAGTCCGCCCGCTGCTGGAATCGCGGTGCTGGAAATGCCACGCGACAGGCCGGAAGGTCAAGGGCGGGCTGCGGCTGGACGATCGCGACGCCGTGCTCCAGGGCGGCGACCTCGGGCCGGCCGTGTCGCCCGATCAGCCCGACGATAGCCTGTTGCTCCGCGCGGTCCGCTACGACGAGCTCGAGATGCCCCCCGGCGGCAAGCTGCCCGCGGCCGAGCAGGAGATCCTCACGCGATGGGTCAAGGACGGCCTGCCGTTCGGCCACGGAGGATCCACGGCGACGAGCGCCAGTGCGTCCACAACTGGCGGTCCAGCGTCGCCGCGCGCGATCGAGGCCGCCCGGCGCGAGTGGTCGCACCGGCCGGTCGAGCGGCCGGCGATCCCGGCGGTGAAGAACCGCGCGTGGGTGCGCAACCCGATCGACGCGTTCCTCCTGGCGCGGCTCGAGGCCGAGCGGCTCCGGCCCGCCGAGGAGGCCGACCGCGTCGCGCTGATCCGTCGCCTTAGCTTCGACCTGACTGGCCTGCCACCGGCGCCCGAGGAGGTGGACGCGTTTCTCGCCGACCGCTCGCCCGATGCCTACGAGCGGCTGGTCGACCGCCTGCTCGAGTCGCCCCATTACGGCGAACGATGGGCGCGGCACTGGCTCGACCTGGTGCGCTACGGCGAGACCAACGGCTACGAACGCGACTCGGCCAAGCCCTTTGCCTGGCGGTATCGCGACTACGTCATCGACGCCTTCAACCGCGACAAGCCCTACGACCAGTTCCTCCGCGAGCAGATCGCCGGCGACCTGATAAAACCCCGTTCGGCCGAGGCGATGATCGCCACGGGATACTATCGGCTGGGAATCTGGGACGACGAGCCGGCTGATCGGATGCTCGCCCGTTATGACGTGCTCGACGGCGTGGTGTCGACCACCGGTCAGGTCTTCCTGGGCATGACGGTCAACTGCGCCCGGTGCCACGACCACAAGGTCGACCCGATCCCGCAGGCCGATTACTACCGGCTGCTGGCGTTCTTCAACGACATCAGCGACCAGGACGCGAGAAATCTCCAGGGAGTCAATGACAGCTCGGGACAGCAGATCGAGGTCATGAGCGCGCGCGAGCGCGGCCATCGGCAGGCGTATGTGCTTTTGCGCGGCAATCCGGCGATGCTTGGACCAGCCGTCGGGCCGGGAATCCCCGAGGTCATCGGCGCCCGCGCGCCGAGCTTCCCCACCGACCGTGCCAAGCGGCTGGCGCTGGCCGACTGGCTGACCGACCCGCGCAACCCGAGGACGGCGCGCGTGATGGCCAACCGGCTCTGGCAGTATCACTTCGGCCGCGGGATCGTGCCGACGCCGAATGACTTCGGCAAGCTGGGCGAGCCGGCCACGCACCCCGAGTTGCTCGACTGGCTTGCCTGCGAGCTGGTGCAGAGCGGTTGGCGGATCAAGCCGATGCACCGCATGATCGTGCTCTCGAGCGCCTACCGGATGTCGTCGAGGGCGAGGCCCGAGGAGCTCGCCGCCGACCCGTCGAACCAGTGGTTCTGGCGGTTCCCGATGCGTCGCCTCACGGCCGAGGAGGTGCGCGACGCGATTCTGTCCGTCAGCGGCGAGCTGCGCACCAAGGCGGGCGGGCCGAGCATCCACCCGCCGATCCCCGACGAGGTCCTTGCCGGCCAGTCGGTCCCCGGCCAGGGCTGGCCCGTCTCGACGCCCGACGAATCAGCGCGGCGGAGCGTCTACGTCCACGTCAAGCGATCGCTGCTGGTCCCCATCCTGGCGACGCACGACGCGGCCGACACCGACTCGAGCTGCCCCGTCCGGTACACGACCACCGTGCCCACCCAGGCGCTCGGCCTGCTCAACGGGCAGTTCGCCAACGAGCAGGCGGCCCGCCTGGCCGCCCGGCTGTTGCGCGAGGCGCCGGGCGACCCGGCGGGCCAGGTGACGCGCGCGATCCGCCTCACCACCGCCCGCACGCCTGACGCCGACGAGGTCCGCCGCGACGTCGAGTTCCTCCGCCAGCTCGAGACCCGCCCCGGCCTCGATAAACGCGAGGCGCTCACGCAGTATGCCCTGCTGGTGCTTAACGCCAACGCCTTTTTGTATCTCGACTGACCCGACCGACGGAGGCTCCCGCCATGGATCGATCGAACTCGTTCTGCGGACGGACTCGCCGCGAATTCCTCTGGGAGATCGGCGGCGGGTTCGGCTCGGTGGCCCTGGCGGGGCTTCTGGGCCCGGACGGGTTCCTCGCGCGGCAGGCCGTGGCGGCCGACGGCGTCACGCCGTTCGCCAACCCGATGGCGCCGAGGAAGCCGCCCCGGCCGGCGAAGGCCAAAAACGTCATCTTCCTGTTCATGTACGGCGGGCCCAGCCACGTCGATACATTTGACTACAAGCCGAAGCTCTACCCGCTGGACGGCAAGACGATCGCCGTCAAGACGTTCGGCCGGGGCGGCAAGCGGAACCAGGGGCGCGTCGTCGGGCCAAAGTGGTCGTTCAAGCAATACGGCCAGTGTGGCAAGTGGGTCTCGGACCTGTTCCCGAACCTGGCCGGCCACGTCGACGACATCGCGTTCATTCACTCGATGTATGCCGAGTCGCCGATCCACGGCTCGGCGCTCCTGATGATGAACTCGGGCCGGCTGCTGAGCGGCAACCCGTGCCTGGGCACCTGGGTGACCTACGGACTCGGTAGCGAGAACCAGAACCTGCCCGGCTTCGTGGTGATGCTGGACAAGACGGGCGGGCCGATCAGCGGGCCCAAGAACTGGTCGAGCGGCTACATGCCGGCGGCCTATCAGGGCACGGTGCTCCGCTCGGGCAGCACGCCGATCCACGACCTGGCCTCGCCGGGCGGAACGGGGTCCGACCGCGCGACCCGCCGGATGTTGCTGGACCGACTGCGCGAGAAGAACGAGGCTCACCTGGCCGCGCGCGCCGATAACTCGGAGCTGGCGGCGCGGATCGCCGCCTACGAGCTGGCGTTCAAGATGCAAAGCTCCGCGCCCGAGGCGGTCGACCTGTCGCGCGAGTCGGCCGAGACGAGGAGTCTCTACGGCCTCGACCGGCCCCAGACCGCGGACTTCGGCCGCAAGTGCCTGATCGCCCGTCGGCTGGTCGAGCGGGGCGTCCGGTTCGTCCAGGTCTACTCGGGCGGCGCGCACGGCGACTCCAACTGGGACGCGCACGAGGACCTCGTCGCCAACCACAACATGCACGCCGGCCATACCGACCTGCCGATC
>JAKAUH010001163.1 GCA_021818605.1 Planctomycetota bacterium | reverse complement strand
TCATGACCGGCCTCGCGTGCGGAGTGAGGAGATCAAACAAGCTCAAACTCCTCATGCTAAGGCAAACCGACCGTCAAAACCATCGAGATCCACAGAATCAGCAGACTTTTCGGGGGCAGCCTCCTAGAGCGCGTAACGAAGGGATGGCATACGGGCGCGGGATCGTCGCTTGCCTCGGACGAACTCGGTCCGCCGATCTGGCCCGGTCCTGTGTGGGAGGCGGCTCTGTCCCCCAACACGTCGCGCCGGATCGGATCGGATCGGGACCGCGTCAGGCTGAGAGCCTGACCGACTTCGGTCGGGTCGAGTCTGGACCGCGCCAGGCTCAGGGACGCTGACGAAATCGACTCCGGATCCCGGGTGTAAGCGGCCGTGGATTTCGGGGCGACGCGCCAGGATGCCGGTATCCTGGCGACCGTCTCAGTTTTTGCCCGACACTCAGCGGCGTCGGGCAAGAATGCCCAACCGACTTTCATGCCGGTGGAATATCCGCGAGTTCGTGTATCAGAACGGGATGCCGTAGGTCCGAGGCGCCTCGCGCCAGAGGACCATGACCTCGCCCGTCGCCGGGTCGCGGGCCGGGATCGGTAGGCTGCCGATAAGCTTGATGGCGGCCCGCGACTCGTCCTCCGTCACCTGCTCGTCGCGGATCAGGTCCCAGTCGCGGCCCTCGGGGTAGCCTCCGACCATCCACGAGTCGGGCGAATGATCGAGCCGGAGGTGCGACGTCCCGGCCGGCAGAACCAGGATATCGCCGGCCTCCAGCCTCACGATCGCACCGCTCTCGCCGCCCAGGCGGAGCGTGATCCACCCGCGCGCCATCCCGAGCGCCTCGTGGGTCGTCGAGTGAAAATGGGGGTAGTCATACACGCCCAGCTCGCGCCAGTTGTTCAGCCAGTCGTTCCGGCGGAACGTCGCCTCGATCGCGTCGGTGAGGTCGACGCCGAGGCCCGCCGCCACGGCCTTGCGGTGGATCAAAACGGGGTAGCGGCTGTTGGGGACCCGGCCGTCGGGTCCGAAGGTCAGCGTCTCCAGCCGATGGGCCTGCTCCGCCATGCATCAACTCCTCTCGTCGAGCGTGTGGTCGGTGTCCGTGTCGGGGCCCGGGTCCGTATTCGTGTCGGTGATCGGTCGGTCCTCGTCCGCGGCGACGATGCCGCCGTACGGCACGTCGCGGCCCCCATATCGGCGGACGCGGATATTCGACTGCTCGGCGTGGCCGACGAATCCTTCCAGGGCGCAGAGCCGCGAGCAGTAGCCACCGATGAGCGCTGACGCCTCGTCGGTGGTAATTCGCTGGTACGTGCACGTCTTGAGGAACTTGCCGACCCAGAGCCCGCCGGTATATCGGGCGGCGCCGCGCGTCGGCAGCGTGTGATTGGTGCCGATCACCTTGTCGCCGTAAGCGACGTTGGTCCTCGGGCCGAGGAACAGCGACCCGTAATTGCGGAGGTTCCGCAGGAAATCATCCGGGTCGCGGGTCATGACCTGCACGTGCTCCGAGGCGATCCGGTCGGCGACCTGGACCATCTCCTCATCATCGCCCACCACGCAGACGGCCCCGTGGCGCTCCCACGCTTGCTGGGCAACCGCGGCCGTGGGGAGCAGGCCCAGGAGCCGCTCCACCTCGGCCATCGTCGCAACTGCCAGCCGCCTGGATGTCGTCAACAGGACGGCGGGTGAATCAGGCCCGTGCTCCGCCTGGCCAAGGAGGTCGGTCGCGCACAGCTCGCCGTCGACCGTCTCGTCGGCGATCACCAGGGTCTCGGTCGGGCCAGCGAGCAGGTCGATGCCGACGCGGCCGAAGAGCTGGCGCTTGGCCTCGGCCACGTAGGCATTGCCGGGACCGACGAGGATGTCGACCGGGGCGATCGTCGCCGTGCCCAGGGCCATCGCGGCGACCGCCTGGACGCCGCCGAGGCAGTAGATCTCATCCGCGCCGGCGAGGTGCTGAGCGGCCACGATCGCGGCCGCCGGCTTCCCCTGATATGGCGGCGCACACGTCACGACCCGCGGGACGCCCGCCACCCTGGCGGTGATGATCGACATGTGGGCCGAGGCCAGCATCGGATACCGGCCGCCCGGCACGTAGCACCCGGCCGAGCCGACCGGGATGTTCCTGTGCCCGAGAATCACCCCGGGCAAGGTCTCGACCTCGAGATCCCGCAGGGCCCCGCGCTGGTGGCGGGCGAAGTTGCGTACCTGCTCCTGGGCGAAGGTGATGTCCTCGACGTCCCGGCGCGAGAGCCCAGCCAGGCAGCCCTCGATCTCGGCCGGCGTGAGCCGGTAGTCGTCGCGGTCCCATCCGTCGAATCGCGCGGACAGCTCGCGGACCGCCGCATCCCCGCGTCGCGCGACGTCGTCGAGGATCCGGCCGACCGTCTCGCGGACCGCCGGCGCGGCCTCCGCGACCCTGGCCGCGTACCCGTCCGAGCCCGTCCCTCGCTTCAGCCACGTCTCCACCGAACGCCTCCCCTCGCGCCGACAGGGCCCCCGCCGCCATCACCGGATTCGCCCGTGGGCGGCGAGCGACCCGGAGCCGGAGCACGCGGGGGATCCTACCGGGCGACGAAGGGCAATGCCAGCGACAGCCCGGGAATAGAGCCCCTGCGTCCGGGCATCCGGAAGCCTTCTTTGAGTCAACCAGCCCCAGAAGGACCGGTGCTTTTGCTCTGTAGAAAACCTATCCCGAGGCAACAATCATTACGTTATGTGTGATGACACGGAGGATGATCTCACGGCACTGGTTGACGAA
>JAKAUH010000170.1 GCA_021818605.1 Planctomycetota bacterium | reverse complement strand
TCGGCTTCCCGGTCGTCGCGGCGTTCCTGGGACGCCTGGCCGCGCGGGGCCGGCCGGGCCGCGAGGTCGACCGGCTGGTTGCGCTGATCGCGGCGGTCATCGTGGCGGGGACGCTCAAGAAGGTGGCCGATGTCACCCAGGTCGCGCAGCTCGGCCGGTACTACGTCCCGCTGTTCGTGCTGATACTGCCGACCGCGGCGGCCGGGGCGCTCGAGTGGATCGCCGTGCATCGGATCGATCGCCGGGCCATGGGCTGGATGGCAGCCGGGTGGGTGGCACTGGTCTGGGCCGACCCGACGTGGGCCTATGACGCCACCTGGCTGGGCAAGCGGTTCCAGCTCCACTGGCCAGCGATCCGCGAGGCAGGCGAGTGGATCCGGGCGCATCCCGACCGCATGCCGCGCGACGCCCGCATCATGACCTGGTTCCCGTGGGAGCTGCGGGTCGCCAGCGATCGGACCACCGTGCTGATGCCGCGCAACTACAACCCGCGACGGATCGAGGAGGTCATGCGCCAGTATGGGGTGACGCATTTCCTCTGGGGCTCATTCGAGCCGCCGCCGTATGATGAGATCAACCCCGAGACATGGGCCGACCGACTCGAGCGGCTGAAGCTCGAGCTGGGTCTGAGCCGCGATCACGAGGTCTTTCGCTCCGCGCGCGACCCGTTCTTCCCGGTGCGGCTCTACCGCCTCCGCTGAGCCGGCCCCAGGCGCGAGCCACCCTCGACGAACGCCGGTTCGCCGCCCGCGTGAACCCGGAACCCGACCCCATGCGATGGTCCCCGATCGTCCTGGTCGTCCTGATGGTGCTCGCGGTCTGGTACCGGGCGCACACGTTCGGCCCGGATGTCCGCGCCCTGACGGGAGTCGACCTCTGGCCGCGGACGGTCGGCGCCTCCGAGCCGCTCGACTGCGACGAGGCGGCTTATGCCTACATGGGGCACCGTGTCCTCAGAGGCGACGCCCTGTATCGCGACCTGACCGAGTACAAGCCCCCGCTGGGCTACTGGATCTACACGGCGGCCGTCGCGATCGGCGGATACCGCGAGCTGGCGATCCGCCTGATGGCGATCCCATTCGTGCTGGGGACGATCGCCGCGGTCTGGTGGGTCGCCGGCCGGCTGGGCGGACCGGTCGCCGCCTGCGTCGCCGCGTTCCTTTATCTCCTGCTGAGCACCGACCCGTTCGTCTTCGGCAACGGCTCGAACATGGAACATTTCCTCAACTGGTTCGCGGTCCTCACCCTGGAGATGACGATCCGAGGGCTCGACCGCAACGACCGGCGCTGGCTCTTCGGAGCGGGCGTGGCGCTGGGCGCGTCGGCCCTGGTGAAGCAGGTCGCGCTGGCGCAGGCCGTCGTGATCGTCCCGGCCCTGTTGCTCGGGCGGCGTGCGAGCGGCCGCGACGACGCGCCGCGGGGCCTGCGGCGGTCGATCGTCGATGTGCTGGTCCTCGGTTCGGGAACCGCGCTGATCGCGGGAGTTGCCCTGGCGGTCGTGATCGCCCGGGGCGCCGGGCCGGCCGCGTACCAGGACATCGTCCTTCAGGCGCGGGCGCTGGCGACCGACACGCTGCCCGATCCGAATCAGCCGTCTTCAGCAGTCCGCTGGCTGACGGGTAACGCCGATCCCAAGGGGAACCTGCCTTCGCCCTTTGGAACCACGGATTATTACGTCTGGTGGGCGACCGGGACCTGGCCGCTCTGGCTGGCGTCGGCGCCCGCGCTGATCTACCTGATGATCGGCCGAGGAAGCGATTCCCGACGACGGCTGACCGCGGGCTGGACGCTCGCCGCCTGGCTCCAGGTGATCCTGCCGGGGCTCTACTGGCCTCACTACTATCTGCTGCCGACACCCGGCGTGGCGATCGCCGTGGCGGTGGCGCTGGCCGATGCGATCGGGTCGGTCCGGCTGTCCCCGAGGCGCCATTGGGCAGCCGGCCTCACGGCGTTGCTGCTGGCCGTCGCGGTCGCGGGCACGACGGCGCTCCAGGCTCGCGATTACCTGACCGTCGCTCCGGCCGAGCTGACCCGCCGTTACAAGGGGGGCGGCCAGTGGATCGTGCTGCGGCAGATCGGCCGCGACCTGAGGCGTCGATGCGCGGCCATGGATCATCCAGAGCTCTACGTCTGGGGCTGGCAGAGCCCGCTGCACTTCTATTCCGGGCTCGATAGCCCCACCCGGCACTTCTTCGTCGACAACCTGCTGCGCGACCTGGCGGACCGCGATCATCCGCTGATCGGTCCGAGGGTCGCCGAGATCATCGAGACCCTGCGCAGCCACCCACCCGAATTGATCTTCACCGGCTATCCGCCGTTCTCGGCCCTCCGGGCGTTCCTGCCGGCCCACTACCGGCGCACCCGACTCCCCGGCTTGTGGGTCCGTGCGGATGTCTACGACCGATTCGAGGCGCCGGCCTCGGCGATGATTGCCAGGTAACGCTCGCGCAGTCCGCCCATGATGGATGACCAGCTCTGGCTCTCCGCGTACTTGCGCGCGGCGGCGGCCATCCGCTTTCTCTCGCCGGGCTGATCGACCAGACGGATCAACTCCCGGGCCAGGCGATCGGGCGGGTCGGACGGCTCGACCAGGCTGCCCGTTTCGCCCAGAAGCACGGTCTCACCCACCCCGCCGGCCCGAACCGCAACGACCGGCAGGCTCGAGGCCATCGCCTCGAGCACGACGTTGCCGAAGGTCTCGGTCCGGCTCGCGAACGCGAAGAGATCGGCCGCCGCGTAGTGGTCGGCCAACTCCTGGCCCTTCTTGTAGCCGACGAACCGGGCCGACGGACCCAACCGTCGCTCGACCGAGCCCCGCGACGGGCCGTCGCCGACCATCAGAATGCGGACCTCGGGCCGGCGCGCGGCCACGATCGCCAGTGCGTCGGCGAGGTCGTCCACGTTCTTCTCCGGCGCGATTCGGCTGACGTGCGCGATCACCACGTCCTCGGGCGTCCAGCCCAGCGCGCGGCGGACCTCGTCGCGTCCGGGTCGATCGGGGCGAAACATCTCCGCGTCCACGCCCCGCTTCCACAACACCACTCGTTCAAAACCCAGGACCTCGAGCTGTCGGATTGTCGCCCGCGAGGGAACGTACGTCTCGCGCGTCCGGTTGTGAAACCAGCGCAGGTATTGCCAGATCACGCTCCGAAGCCAGCCGACCCGATAATGCCGGCTGTACTGGTCGAAATTGGTGTGAAAGCTCGACACGATCGCCAGCCGGCGCTTCACGGCGAACCGGAGGACGCTCAGGCCCAGCGTCGCCTCGGTCGCGATGTGGACAATGTCCGGCCGGAAGGCGTCGATCGCCCGACGCACGCCCACGAACGGCGGCAGCGGCAGATACAGCTCCTTGTAAAAGGGAAGCATCACCGAGCGCACGGCGTGCGACCGCTCGTGGCCATCGATCGACTCACCGTAGTCGGGGTGGATTAACTGCACCTCATCGCCCGAGTCGATCAGGTGCCGGACCAGCTCCCCCAGCGTCCGCGAGACCCCGTTGACCTGGGGAAAGTACGTCTCCGTAACGATCGTGATCCGCATGGGATTCTCATTGCCGGGGTGCAGACGCCCGCTCCGAATCGAGCAACCCGGGCGACCACCAACTGCCGGAAGCGTCGAGATGCCGGCCGGTTTTCCGTGTTACCCCGGTTGCACACTGATGTTGGGATACCCGCCCAGACTCGTGATTGTGATGGTTCCCCCATTCATCTGAAGTCCAGTGTAACTGGTGGACGCCGCAAAATCCGGCGGCCGGTTCGTGGTGGAGTTCTTCCAGATCGCGATCCAGAGCGAGTTGTTGCTTCCCGGCACGCTGAAAGAGGAATACGGAGGCACGGGCACAGCCAGCCACCCCGCCGGGCCGGCGCTCGAATAGTAAAGGTCGATCCACAACGTCGATCCGTATCGATTGACGAGGTTCACAGTGGAATACTGCGCGGTGGGTGCCGATACCCCAGCACCTCCGCTCCCCGGTGTGGGCGTGGGCGCCGGCGCCGGCGCCGGTTTCGGGGTCGGCGATGGTACCGGCGTCGGCGTGAGCACGTAATAGATCGACGAACCCGGTCCCAGGACGCGGAACGCCTTGCCATTGACCCCCGCGATCAGGAAGCGATCCAGGTCGCCAAGCACCTGCTTGTTCATCGCCTTACCCGATCCCGCGACGCCCGGCTGGTATACGCCCAGATCGGACCGCCAGATGGGAGCGAGGTGGCGAGCTCCGTAGGGGATCACCCGCGACAGCGCCGTGAGTTCCTCGCGGGCCTGCGCTGTGTCGTTCGTCCGCGCCAGTTTCCCCATGATCGAACTGATCCTGCCGTCCACACGGTGAAGCGTATGCATCGTCAGCACAGGCAGCCCGGCCGAGAGAAGTTCCTTCGATTCCAGGGCCTCCGCGCGGGGCAAGAACTTCCGGGTGGCGCGTCGCATCGGTGTTGTTCCTGGGGGTGGGGGTCCGCGCGATTGTGAAGGAAGAAAGAAGATTGTCGCGCGGCGCGGTCGGTGTCGCGTTTTTGTCCATCAATGATTATTACTCCAGAGCCAGCCATTTTTCAACGGCCGTTCGCCGGGTGTTCGTCGCGTGCATTGAAACACTTCTCGTGCCCCCCAATACCACCTGGCTCGGACTTGTCCGGTTCGGATCGAGCGTTGCGCCAAGGAACGCCGGCGCAATCACCTCGCGACCTGCGGGAGTACGGAGCGGCCGAATTCGGGGACGTCGCTTCGTCAGCGATCGAGAGTCTGACCAACGAGCCCGCCGGCCGGATCGCCTGCGGGTCAGGTTCTCGGCCCGATGCAGACGGACGGGACAATCGGGAGGTGAGGCGATCGAGCGTGGGTCATGCTGAGAGCCGCAACTACCAGGCAGGCGGCTGACCGGCTGGAAGTCAGGCTATCGAATGCTGACGAAATCCCATTCCGTGTTGCAGCGGAATGAGACGGCTGGATTCCCGGAAGTTCCATTGTCAGCGCTCCTCCGAGCGATTCGAAGTTGCTGCATCCAACGAAAAGTTTCGGACTCGCTGGTTTCGCGATCCGCGAAAATGCAAAACATCAGGATCAACCTGTTGACACGGCCTGCGCGTGGCGGTATTACTGCCTCTCATCTTGACCGATCTGAACCGAACGGATCCGCTCCGCGGCTCGCATCGTGCGTCGGCTCGCGATCTCGACGGGCCTCGCACCAGCCGCCGCGCCCGGATCGCCTCCGGCTCACATCGGCCTGACCGGTCTCGCCTCGCCTCGCTTCGCTTCGCACCATCGTCGTGTCGGTGTTCCGCGTCTCTCTCCACGCGCAAGGACCGCACCATGAGCCGCCGCCCCAGCTTCTCCCGGCATCGCCGCCGCCGCATGCTCACGCTCCACGTCGCCGACCGCCTCGACAACATGCTCGAGAGTCGGTCGACGGTCACTCCCATCGGCGCGGCCGCGCTCGGGCTCTCGGTCCTCGGCGCCCCGGTTCAGCCTGAAAGCATGCATGCAACCGGGGGGGTAATACCGGGGTAACTGGTATCGCCTGGGCGAATGGAGGCACCGCGATGGGACATTCCGCGCAGGCCCATAACGCCACCGGCGCGGGCATCGGCACGCTGGAGATCGATCCGGCGCTGGGGTCATCTCACGCGCACGCGGCGGGCGGCGGGAATGGGTCCGCGGCGGATGATCCGACCGTCACGTCGAGCCCCGTCGGGGCGGCCGACCCGGACGGCGACTGGCTGGTCCTGTCGCCGGTGACCGACCCCACGTCGACCGAGAGCGGGATCTCGTCTCCCTGGCAGCCGGCGAAAACCGCGGGCGGCGGGGCGGCCTTGCCGCCGCGCGGCGGGTCGGGCAACGGGGCGCAGGCGTCGACGACGGGCCTGGTGCGCGGCCGGGTGACGCCGTTCCGCGTGCCGGCTCATCCCTCGGCCGGCGCGGCTGCTGGCGGCGGGGCGGCCGGCTCCGCCGCGCTCCTGGCCGCCGTGGCCTCGGCCGAGAGCCAGGGGCTGCCTTCGGCTCCGGAGGGGCGAGCGGGGGGCGTGAGCCCCCTGTCTTTCGGCGCCACGACCATGGGACAGCCGGCGGCCGCACCCGGCTCCTCCGGCTCGTCCGGCGGTAGCAGTTCCGTGGCGACGCCCACCCATTCCGCGCTGGTCGCCTCCGGCGGGTCGACGGTCACATCCTCGGGCGGCACCGGCGTGTCGGGCGGATTCCAGCCTGTCGTCTCGTCACCCTCCTCGGGCATGCCATCCTTCCCGTATTTCAACGCCTACGTGCTGGATCAGTTCGACGGCGTGACGCTGTTCCCCGGCGTCACCCAGGTGGCGCACGTCGCGACCACCGTCGTCCTCGATGCGCAGGTCACGGGCGCCTCCGTCTCGTCCTACGACTGGAACACCACGGGCCTCACCGGCGCCTCGAGCACCTCGGGCGCCAGCACCAGTCAGCTCACCATCGTCTGGGAGTCGAGCAACTCCGCCAACGCGCTCAACACGGTGACGCTCTCGGTCACGGATACGAACAACCATGTCGAGACGTTCACCTATGATTTCGAGCTGTTGAGCAGCGGCAGCTCGGGCGGCGGCGGTTCGGGCGGCTCGGGCGGTGGCGGTTCGGGCGGCTCGGGCGGTGGAGGGTCCGGCGGCGGCAGTGGCGGCGGCGCAATCATCTGGCCCACGAGCGACTCGCCCGATACCGTCGGTCTGAACTCAACCGAGTGGTCGAGCCACGGCGTGAGCGTGAATGCGATGTCGGGCGCCCTCGACGCCGTCATCCCGCTGCCGTCGTACAATCCGAACGTCCCCGCGCTGGGCTTGACCTACAACTCGCAGGCCGCCGATCCCCAGCCGATCATCCTCGCCGAGAACACCCTCAGCTCCTCGTCGGCCGTTCCCTCGCAGGTCAATGCGACGCTCACGTTCAACGGCACCGCCGGGACGACGGAGTACTACAACACCAGCAGTTTCAACCCCGGCGACGTGCAGCAGGTCGCGCTCCAGGCCAACGCCGGCAGCCTGAGCACCGGCCGCTACGGTTACTCGATGCAGGTGGTGGACGGCTACTCGACGCCGACGACCACCACCTACACCGGCACCGCCACGGTGCTCAACGAATCCACGGGCGCCCTGGGCGCCGGGTGGTCGGTCGCCGGGCTCCAGCAGATCACCTCGGCGGGCGGCGGCGCGATCCTGAGCGAGGGCGTCGGCGGAGCGACGCTGTGGTTCACGGCCTCGGGTGGCTCGGGCAGCTACACCAGCCCGGCCGGCGATTTCTCGACGCTCAGCCAGCTCAGCTCGGGCGGCGGCTGGACCCGCCTCATGACCGATGGCACCGAGTACACGTTCAACTCGTCGGGATATGAGACGGCCAGCATCGACCGCAACGGCCTGCACACGACCTACTCGTACAACGGGTCGAACCAGCTTTCAGGTGTGGAAGACCCCTACGGCAAGCTCACGACGTTCACCTACAGCGGCGGCCATCTCGAGTCGATCGACGACCCGGCCGGCCGGCTGACGACGTTCACCTACTCGGGCGGTAACCTGACGGCCGTCGAGCAGGCGGACGATTCGCGGACCACCTACACCTACGGCTCATCGGGCCAGATGACCGGCATCACCGACCCGCTCGGCCACGTCGTTTCGATCGTCTACGACAGCGCCGGCCGAGTCGGCACGATCAGCCTGCCCGAGTCGGCCAGCGAGCAGTTCAGCGCCTTCCAGGAGCAGGGCTGGACGGACAGCGGCACAATAAGCAGCCCGACCCCGGCGACGCTCTTCGCCTCGGCCGCATCCAGCTTCACCAATCCCAACGGCAACACCACGAGCGTGCTCCCCGACTGGTACGGCCTGGGCACCGCCGGGGTCACGGTCGACGCGCTGGGCGACATCGCGACGAACGACGTCAATGCCAACGGCCTGGTCGTCAACAACATCGACCCGCTCAACCGGATCTCGCAATTTGGATATGATACCCATGGGAACATGACGTCTCACGTCTTCCCCGACTACACCACCGAGACCTACACGTACAACAGCTATGCCGAGCCGCTGACCTACACCAACGCCAACAACGCGACCTCCGACTTCACCTACGACAGCAACGGCAACCTGACGGTCATCAAGGACCCGCTGGGCAACCTGACCACGATGACCTACACCGGCACCGGCCAGGTGCAGACAGTCGAGGATGCCAATCTCAACACGACGACCTACCAGTACGACAGCCAGGACCGCCTGACCACCACGACCTACCCGAACGGCACGACCGCCGAGCTGTCGTACAACAGCCAGGGCGACGTCACCGCGTCGACGGACCCGCGCGGCAACACGACGACGGACCGCTACGATGCCCTCAACCGATTGACGGGCACGACCGACCCACTCGGCGGCGTGACGACGTACGTCTACGACTCGGGCGGCAACCTGGTCGCGGATGAGGCCCCGACGCCCACGGGCCAGACGGCCCGAACGACGAACTATGCTTATGACTCGATGAACCGCGTGACCACGATCACCGATCCCCTGGGCAACACGACGGTCTACGCCTACGACGCCGACGGCAACGTCACGAAGGTCACCGACCCGATGAGCCGGGTCACGACGATCACCTACGACGCGCTCGACCGCCCGATCGTGGTGAAGGACCCGACGGGTGGCGTGACGACCACGACCTACGACGCCGACGGCGAGACGATCCAGGTAGTCGACCCGATGGGCCGCGTCACGACGACCACCTACAAC
The DNA here is from genome assembly GCA_021818605.1 of Planctomycetota bacterium. Lineage (GTDB taxonomy): Bacteria > Planctomycetota > Planctomycetia > Isosphaerales > Isosphaeraceae > JAKAUH01. Next base: position 5,463 of record JAKAUH010000170.1, on the reverse strand, counting down.
GTGCGCGGCTGGGTGGCCACCCAGACGAACCCCCTCGGCTACAGCACGACGTATACGTATGACAACATCGGCCATGTCACCGAGATCGGCCAGCCGGCCAGCAGCGGCGGCGGCGGCACCAGCGGCGGCAGCAGCGAGCTGATCTATTACGACTACAACGCTGACGGGCAAAAGACCAACTACGTCGACCCGAGCGGCGCGAGCACGAGCTACATCTACGACGCCGTGGGCAACCTGACCCGGATCATCGACCCCAACGGCAATACGACCACGTATAGCTATGACTCGATGAACCGATTGACGACGATCACCGACCCGCTGGGCCACACGACGGCCTACGGCTACAACGCCGACGGCCAGCAAACGACGGTGACCGACGCCCTGGGCCACACGACGACGACGCTGTACGACGCCAACGGCCGCGCCACGACGATGGTCAGCGCCATCGGCGGCGTCACGACGATCACCTACGACCTCGCGGGGCGCGAAACATCGCTGACCGACCCGGTCGGCAACACCACGAGCTGGTCCTACAACGCCGCGGACCGGGTCACGCAGGTGACCGATCCCAACGGCGCGACCGTCACGTACCTGTACAACGCCGACGGCCAGGTCACCGACACGACCGATCAGGACGGCCGGCGGACGACCTATGCCTACGACGCCAACGGCGACAACACCGGCCAGTCGTGGCTCTCGGGCGGAACGTCGTTGGATGCGATTACGTATACCTACAATGCCGACGGCGAGCTGACCGGCGCGGCGGACCACAACGCGACGCTGACCATGACCTACGACTCGGGCGGCCACCTGACCTCGGAAGCGACATCGGGCCCGGGCACCGGCCAGCCGAGCGTGACGCTGTCGTACGTGAACGACCCGTCGGGCAACCCGCTCCAGGTGAGCGACAACCTGACGAGCCAGGGGATCATCACGTCCAGCTACGACCCCAACGAGCGGGTCATCGGCATCCAGTCGAGCTACGGCGGCGCGGCCGGCCCGCAGGTCGCCGTCACGTATGACTCGGGCGGCCGGATCACGTCGCAGTCGCGGACGATCGGCGGCGCCGGCACTTCGGTGAACACCAGCTACAGCTACGATGCGGCTAACCGCCAGACGACGATCACCGACCAGGCCGTCACCAGCGGCAGTGGCGGGACGACGATCACGCCGATCGGGACCTACGTCTACAGCTACGACCAGGCGAACCGGGTCACGACGATGGTCGACGCCGAGGGCACATACACCTACACCTACGACAATTCCAACGAGCTGACGGCCGTCAACAGGAACGGCAGCCAGGTCGAGTCGTACAGCTACGACAACAACGGCAACCGCACCGGGACCGGCTACTCCACGGGCGTCGACAACGAGCAGACCGCCTCGCCGGGCTATACGTATACATACGACAAGGCCGGCAACCTGATCTCGCAGACGAACACGTCGACGCACGTGGTGACGACGTACACCTACGACTTCCGCAACCGCCTCACCGAGGTCACGACGGGCGGAACGGTCGTGGCGACCTATACGTACGATGCCCTGGATCGCCGAATTGGCATCGACGACAATGGCGCGCAGACCTGGACCGTCTACGACGGCACCAGCCCGGACGCGCTGCCCTACGCCGATTTCAACGGCTCGGGCGCGCTGGCCGTGCGCTATGTCTCCGGACCGGGAGTGGTCGATGGCGCCGCCGTGGACGAGCTGCTGGCCAGGACGAGTGCGGGCGGGGCGACGGCGTGGTATCTGACCGACAAGCTGGGGTCGGTGCGCGATGTCGTCGACTCGTCGGGGACGGTGCTCGATCACGTCGTGTACGACAGCTTCGGGAACGTCCTCAGTGAGTCGAGCCCCAGCAATGGGGATCGGTTCAAGTTTGCGGGGATGGAGTATGATGCGGTTACGGGGCAGTATTACGATCGGGCGAGAGGATTTGATCCCGCGAGCGGAAGGTTTATTGTGCAGGACCCGATGGGGTTCTCGGCGGGCAGCGCCAATCTGTACGATTACGTTGGGAACAGTTCCACGAACAGGATTGACCCGTCGGGATTACAGGAGAGTGGTGGTGGGAATAACGACCAGCAGTCCGAAACGCTTCGGGCCTATTACAAGTATAAGAATTCGGCAATTCTGCAATACTTCGCACGGCAAACAGCTGTAGCGCAGATGCGGCAAGAAGTGGTGTGTGCGGCCATCCGCCTGTATCAGGCAGCTCAAAATGCCAACTTGGTGCGACAGGCTCGCTGGGGGACGATTGCGGCCCAGGAACAATGGATCGCCGAGAGGAACCAAGCAGTCAAGGATGCCATAGATCTGGAAATGCAGGCAGACCGTTCTATGAGATGGCTTGCCGACGTTTACGAGAAGGCGGTGGATGATGCGTTAGCGGCGGCCAAGGCCGCACAGCAGGCGGGGTGGGCAATCGCCCGTGCAATTTGGGATTCGGAGCAAAAGGCGAACGTCACACTTGGAAAGCAGTTCAACGAGATGATGAACGCGCAAGAGGAAGAGCGTAGGGCTGCAGCGGCACGTTACGCGAAGGAAATCCTTCGGGATAAGAATGCCCAAGCAGAGCAGTATCTGAAGAAGGAGGAGAAAGCTTACCGGAAGAATCACCCCTAGGGAAGATGGGCAAGAGTCTGGGTAAGCCGCTTTGGGGCCATCCAAGAACGTCTTCCAACTTTTCGTCTGGCTGGCTTGCGTAGACTGGGTAAGGCCACGACTAAAATTGGGTGTTGATTCTGGATGACCCCTTTGCGTACCGGAAACGAGACGGCAACAACCTGTGACCGCGGGGCGAAATAATATGGGAAGGTTCTTTTGGAAACCTTTGGTGCGAGGTTTCATGGCTGCCGGCGCGGCCCTATGGATTTCTTGGCTTCTCTTGAGCGATCCATCCTTCGGTCGCCTGAAAGACGGCTTGGTGTTGAAGAGGACGCTCGTGATAGCGGAGAGAATCAGCCTCCGCGGCCCGCTGGCGGTCGACATAAGCCAAGATCCGGCTGGAGGGGCCGTACTGAGCATCAACAGTCGTACAGCAAGGGCTGGAATCAGGCTCGGGCATCGTGGTGAGGATGATAGTTCGGAAGTCTCCCTAAGGAGTTCCGGTCACAACGCTGGAATCAGAATCTGGGGCTCCGCCAGACACACGTTTCTTCAAACGTACCGAGGAGAGGGGGCGCCTGAGGAGTTGGTGTCAATTACCGGTTCCGGGCATAGCGATCCGCTGATTATGGCTGTTGGTCCACGCGGACAGGCGAGTGCCAGGGTTTTCACGGGCGCAGATGTACCTATAATGGGGTTGAATATCACTGGACCTGACGTTCCAGTCGGCTCCTCCGAGGTGAACCTCGATTATTCTACTGCGTCTACCTTAAGCCTTTCCGGGCTAGACGGCAGGACCCGAGGTCGAATGAGCGTATTCACAGTAACCAGTTGTTTGTCCTTGTACGATAGAACTGCGAGTGGCTTGAGGCTTTTCGTTGGCCGAACCAAAGACGGTAATGGCTCGGTCACTTTTTTCGACAGCGTGGGCCGTCCGGTTCGTAACATCCCCTGAAACGGAGGTGTCCGGAAGCGAAACCTCTGAATTCAACGGCGTTGATCGATCGACTCGCGGGAACGTGTCCTACCTCGTGATTGTACGGCCTCTCATGGCCTTGCGGGGGCTCTGTGACGACGAACCGATGGGCCGGGGAGATCCTGCATTGTCTTCGGCTCGATTGCTGCCGCTCGGACGAGCAGGACCCGCCTTCGCGAGGCAGAGACATCCTGTTGCGGGGAGCAGTATGTATTTGGTAATCGTACTTGCACAACCCTTCCTGTTGTAGCACAACCTCCGATGCTTTCTTCTCGGGGAACCATTTACGGCCAGAGAGGTAATTTGATCATGGCACAGCAAACCGGGGACGAGACGCCTCGTGAAATTACATCCAGTAGTGATGTCCGCGGACGACCACCCTTCCGCAAGACGCTACGAGGTTGGGAACCATTGGCGTTCCGCCTGGCCCTGCTTGTGTTGTTCTCAGCCGCGTCGTTCTCGATGGGGCGGCGTGCAGGAGCTGTGCCAAAAGAGCAGGACATCCTGCGGGCGAAAGCAATCGAGGCCGAGTCCTTCCAGGTTTGCCACCCAGACGGGAGGCGAGCAGCGGTGTTGACGACGGGGCCCTCTGGTGGTGTCACCCTCGCATTTCTCAGTAATAGGGGTAATCCCCAGCTCGTCGTTGGCATGGATTCCAAAGGCACTCCGACCATTGCTTTCCTGGCTGAAGATGGCGAGTCAAGGATGGACCTGTCGCTCGATCCGGTCAGTCAAATGCCTAGTGTACGGCTGGTCGATCGGGATGGTGGCTCCAACCTTGTTGTGGGACTGGACAAGATACACGGACCCGGGGTCCAGCTTAGTCGATTGAACCGGGGTTCAGTGTCGCTGAACGTGTCGGACATCGACGGACCATCCTGCACCATTTCCGATCGGGAAGGGGCGCCTCGCATTCGGCTGTCTGTCTCCGCCAGCGAATCGGTAGTCGAGTTGCTCGGGCCGAAGAGGGTTGTCCGATCGGTGTGGAAAGTTGCGAAAGACGGCTCATCGGCCTTCCGGCTCTCCGACGGGGCGTCTAAGCCTCGCATTGAACTCTCTACTGGCGCTGACGGTCGGCCGTTTATTCGTGTTCTCGACTCCGACGGCAACTTGAAGAAGGAATGGCGCGAATGAAGAGGAGCGAAGGAGGCGGAAAAGGGGGACAGGCGTGGAACGAAGAAAGGGGACAGAACGAAGAAAGGGGACAGAACGAAGGGAGAAAATGGTGTCAGTTCATTTTTCGCGGCCGGCCCCGGGGCCGAGGCGAGAGGTCGAGCTTCAGGAGGGCCGCGATCTTCTCGGTCCAGCCGGGCTCGCCGAGCGGCCGGCCGGTACGGACCGATGCCCGGACGGCGGTCAGCTCGTCCTCCGGTTGCATCCCGCGCACCTTGGCCCGCCAGCGCCGCCGCCGCTCGGCCTCGGTGGCACCCAGTTCCTCCCACTCCGGAAAGCCGCTCAGCAGTGTGTCCTCGCGGCCCAGCCCGTGATGCGGATAGCTCGACCACCGGTGGTCCGCCGGATCGGCCACCATTCCGGCCCGCAGCGGGTTGGCCTCGATGTAGCGCAGCACGACCAGCAGGTGCATGTCGTCCTGGATCACCGGGCTCTTGAATCGGCCCTGCCAGACGTGCCCGGAGGTCCGGTGGCGCTTGTGGTATCGCCAGGTGTGTGTTACGGTCAGCGACTGGAGGATGCGGCTGATCGACTGCCCCGGCTCGGGCCGAAGCAGGAGATGGAAGTGGTTGGTCATCAGGCAATAGCCGAAGAGGCGGAAAGGATAGCGTTGTCTGGTGGTGGCGAGGGCCTGGAGGAAGGCGAGGCGGTCGTCGTCGTCCACGAAGACGTCGCCGCGGTTGTTGCCGCGGTTGATCGCGTGGTAG
>JAKAUH010000892.1 GCA_021818605.1 Planctomycetota bacterium | reverse complement strand
GGCGTGTCAGGCGGAGAGCCTGACCGACTTTTCTGCCGGCGTAAAGATCCTCAAGTAGGTCAGGCTCTCAGCCTGACAGTGAAGGCGTGTCAGGCGGAGAGCCTGACCGACTTTTCTGCCGGCGTAAAGATCCTCAAGTAGGTCAGGCTCTCAGCCTGACAGTGAAGGCGTGTCAGGCGGAGAGCCTGACCGACTTTTCTGCCGGCGTAATAGTGGCCACCGAATCGAGGGGAACTCCATTCATGCGACGCCGCCCGATGACGGCGTTCCATCCCGACGTGGAACGCTTTGAGTCCAGGCAGTTGCTCAGTGTCGTCGGCGTTGCCCGGACGACCGGGCACCCCGAAGTCGCCGCCCCGGGGTCGGCGGTGATCGGCAACGCTCATCCGGCGACAAAGCGACTAGCGACGCAGTTCCTGGCCTACCGCATCACCGATCCCACCTACCGCCAGGTGCGTCTCCGGCCGCCTTTCCAGCAGGTTTTGGTGCAGAAGATCCAGCCGGTTCCGGGCCAGGTATACAACATACTATTTGTCGCCGTTCAGAATAACACGGCGCAAACCTTCACCGCGGCCAACGGCTTCAAGGTTCGCCTGCCCGGCTTCACGGGTTCGAAGCATGTCGTGGGCAATGCCTTCCCGGTGCTGACAGGCAACCAGGTGTGGAAGCCCAAGACCTGGATTGTGTTCTACGCCCTGAGCAAGAAGTACTACCCGCTTTCGCCTCAGATCTCCGCGGGCTTCCAGCTCGACACCGCCGGGCGGTCCTCGACGCTGGTTCCTGGGCCGTCGGGCATCTTCCTGCGGCTCAAATACGATCCTGCCACGTTTGCGCGAACGCTTGACTGGATCGTCGCCTACGGTCAGGGCTCCATGCAGGGCGCCGGCTCGGCCCTCGGGATGCCCGACACGGCAATCAATTCCCTGGTCGCAGCCTCGACCCACCGGCCTGACTTTGCCGGGCACTTCTGATCGATCGATGAGCCGGCACTGGCCCTCGCCAAAGCGGACGTTCCGGCGCGGGCCATGTCGATTGCTGGAGCCACCCTCGAACGGTCGCCGACGAGACCTCCTCGGGCATGTCCTGGGCGTACGACTCGATGTCGATTGCTGGAGCCACCCTCGAACGGTCGCCGACGGCAGAGATGCGGTCAACGGGTCGCAGGCGGCGGCCCGTGGCCGACGGGCGGAAGGAACTTCGGCCGCCTCAACTCAACCGGCACGACCTCGCCGACCGGCATGCGGACCGCGATCTCCTCGGCCGGGTACCCCAGTGCGTGGTAGAGATCGAACTGGGCGATGTTGTACTCGGCGACCGTGGTGAAGTACTCGTCGAAGGAGCGGTTGAGGAGCTGAAGCGAGTAGATCGTCTCCTGGGGGCGGCTCACCGTGTGCAGCACATTTGCGAACCGGCTGGTTTCCGATAGACCTTCATAATTGCCGTTGAGATTGATAATGCCCGTGCGTAGGGCTCGGTCGGCCTGGATCACGCGTACGGCCGCCGACTGAAGCCGAGCGTGGGCCCGCGTCACGTCCGCGGCGACCATGTCCTGCGCCCGCAGGAGAGCGACGGTCGCCTGGGACTGCTCGCCGCGCTGGCGTTTGATCATCGCCAGGTTGCCGAAGCCCAGATTCTGGAGCTGCCAGACCAGCTGGATGCTGACATCGTCGCGGCCGACCCACTGGCTCAGGCTGCTATTGGGTCCCAGGCCGAAGATTCCGCCCTGGATCAGCATGCCGCCCGGGCTCTGATAACCGCTGAGCACCACTCCCGGCAGCACGGGCCGCATCTTTTCGCGGCGGATCGCCGCCGTCGCCGCCTGCACCATGGCCCGGCGCGAGGCGATCTCGGGCCGGTTGGTCTGAGCGATCGGCATCAGGTCTTCGAGGGTACGCCCGGGCTCAATCAGGGTGATCTGAAGGTGGTCTGGCTCGAGCGGCACCACCACGGAGCGAGGATCGAGGCGGAGAAGCTGGGTGAGATTCGCGCTCTGGACTCGCCAATCCTGCCGTGCCTGGACGGCCCGTTGCTCGAGGTCGGCCACAAAATTCCGGGCCCGCTCGACCTCGAACTCAGGAATCAGGTCGCGGCTCAGCCCGGCGAGCTTCTCGATCAGGACGTGTCCCTGCTCGACGCAGTACAGCGTGCCGGCGTACAACCCGCGGTACTGATGCACGCGGAAATACATCTCGGCGGTCTGTAGCACGGCGTCATTCTTGGACGCCTGGACGTCCCAGTGCCGGGCGTTCAGGGTCTGCCGCGCCACCAGCGGCTGAAAGAGGGCATCAGTCGAGCTAATAAACCCCCAGAGGCCGGCACCCGCGTAAAAGAAATTGACGCTGGGCGCGGTCAGGATCCCCTTGTTGAAATCCGGCCCGCCGCCGTCGTGGCGCAGATAGTCGGCCGCCACGTTGAGCGCCGGAACCCACAGGACGCGCGCCTGCGACAGGTCAGCCTCGGCCACCCAAACGCTCGCCTGTGCCGCCGCCACGATCAGCGGGCGGGCGTCGGCCAGCCGCAACGCGGTGGCCAGGTTGATTGGGAAGCGCAGGTCGGTCGACTCCAGCGGGGCCGGCTTCACGTTGGGATAGACCCCCAGCGGCGAGGTGGGCCTCGGTGTTCGGGGACCCTGGATGTCCGGTGAGCGCGTCGCGGGCGTCCTTGGCGGGATGGCGCGAGGCGATCCCGGGCCATTCTGGACTCCCTGGCGATTGAGCCCCACGGGCGTCTGCGAAACGGACGGCGCACGCCGGGCGACGGCGGAG
>JAKAUH010001145.1 GCA_021818605.1 Planctomycetota bacterium | reverse complement strand
GCACTGACCTTGACGTCCAGACCCTCTTTCTGAATCCGCTCCAGCAGCTCGTGACTCTTCAGGCCCAGCTCTTTGGCCAACTCGTGCACGCGCATCGACAAAGGCAACTCCTCCCGGACGCGACTCCGGTCCCCCGGGCTCGTGTCTTCCCAGGTTGGTGCGTGAATGTCCGCTATGTTTTGTTTCGTTTCGATGACGGTCAGTCCATCCAGCCAGCTTGACAACGGGCCAGCCCCGATCGGCCCACATCTTTGATTCTATCGCCCCAGCAGGTTAATTCTACCCGGAGACGGCGGCCGCGTCCCTATCAACATCGACTCGCGCGCGGATAGCGGCGGTTCGGTTCGGTCGCAAGGCCCCGGGCGGCCGGGTTGGGGTTGGCGGGGTGGCCGGGCGGGTCAAGCCGGGCCGCGAGTCGTTCCGGGTCGCGAGCCATCGGCGGCCGCGGCCTGGAACGAGTAATCGATCAATCAATCACGGCACTACAGTGGTCAGGAGGGCCGGCCGGTGGCCCGGCTCGGCTCGGGTTGGGTTGGGTCGTATGTCGCGGGTTGGATCAGGGCGTCTCGCCGGATCGGTCCTCGGCCTTCTCGGCGGATCGCCGCGTCCGTGGTGTCGAGCGGTCGGGATGATCCGCGTCGGCCTCGTCCGGGGATTCCGGGGGCGGACCGGCCTCGCCCTCCTCGACGGCCTCGGTTGCGATCCGGATGGTGTCTCCCTGGTCGTCCTCGCGGGGTGGGAAGGTCACCTCGTGGCCGTGACTGGGCCGGCCAGAGGTCTCGGCCGCCAGGCCGAGGTCGTGCAGCCCGGCATCGTCCGAGTCGGAAGTCGAATCGTCGAGCGCCTCCTCCTCGGCGCCCTCCTCGGCACCGTCGGCTTCCGGTTCGAGGGCGACGGCCTGGCCGTCCCCTTCGCCGGAGACCGTCGCGGCCAGGCCGTCCTCGCCGGGTGTCTCCTCGGCCGTGGCCTCCACGGGCGCCGGCGCCTCCTCGACGGGCGCCCGGGCGCCCTTGCGCCGCGGCAGCTCCTCCGACTGCTCCTCGGCCAGAGTCTCAGCCTGCGCCACGATCTCGGTCGTCTGCTCCTCGGTCAGGCCGTCGATCGTGTTGACCAGGTCGGAGATTTCCATCACCGACAGGTCGTCGTAGCTGAGGATCCCCTGCTCCACCAGCCGCTCGGCCAGCTCGGTGTCGACCCCGTCGATCTTTTCGAACGCCTTGACAGCCTTCTCGATGACTTCATCCAGCTCCTCGGCGGTCATGATCTCGATGTCCCAGCCGACGAGCTTCGAGGCCAGCCGGACATTCTGCCCGCGGCGGCCGATCGCCAGCGAGAGCTGGTCGTCGCGTACCAGTACGATCGCCCGACCGAGCAGGTGGCAGAGCATCACCTCGTCGATCTCGGCCGGCTGGAGCGCGTTGGGGATGAGGAGTTGGAGCGACTCGTTCCAGCGGACGATGTCGATCCGCTCGCCCCCCAGCTCATCCACGATATTCTTGATCCGCGTCCCGCGGACGCCCACGCAGGCACCGACGGCGTCGACCTTGGTGTCGATCGAGGTCACCGCCACCTTCGACCGGTAGCCGGCCTCGCGAGCCAGGGCCCGGATGGCGATGATCTGGTCGGCGATCTCGGGAATCTCCAGCTCGAACAGCCGGCGGACGAAGTCGGGGTGGGTACGGCTGAGGATGATCTTGACCCGCTGTCCGACCTTCCGCACGTCGAGGATGATGGCCCGGATTCGTTCGTTGGGGTGGTAGCTTTCGCCGGGGATCTGCTCGCTACGCGGCAAAATGGCGTCGGTCTTTCCCAGGTTGACGATGACCGCGCCCCCCTCGAACCGCTGGACCGTCCCGGTGACCAGGTCGCCGCGCTGGTCCTCGAACTCATCATAAAGGCTGTCACGCTCGGCCTCGCGGATCTTCTGGATGATCACCTGCTTGGCCGTCTGCGCGGCGATCCGGCCCAGTTCGGCCGGGTCCATTTTTTCGCCGTCCTTGGTCGCATCGATGGTGCCCGAGTCAGGATCGATGCGAACATCGATCTCGGCAGCCTCGGGATAATGCTTGCGAGCCGCGGTGGCCAGAGCCGACTGGATCCCCTCGAAGAGAATCTCTTTCGAGATGTTCTTATCGCGGTGGATGCTATCGACGATGCGAACCAGATCGACGCTCATTCAACTCCTCCGAGGCAGGCTCACTGTCGTGATGAACCGGGTCGATCCGGGATTCCACTTCGAGTTGGTCATCCGGATTGATGGTTTCACAACGTCCCATTTTGCGAACGGCCGCCGGGGGGCGGGGATGCCGTCCGCAGATCGACGCGCGACCGCCGGGACGCCGAGCCCCCGCGGTGGGTGGGGCTGGTCGGTCCTGGCTGCGTTGCACGGGGAAGAGCATCGCCTCCGTGAGGGCTCGCGACGGCCCAGGCCGCACGGGATACTGGGCGCGGGGAACGAACCAAGCCCCGGAAGAGCCGGGAGCGATGGGATGGTCACTTCGACCCCGGCCCAAGTGGTGAATCTAGCACGCGGTTGACAGACCTGTCAAGCCGCCGAACAATGGAAAGGTGAAGGAGCGAAGGGATTGCGGCCGGACCAGGCTGGTCCGCGGGAGCCGGGCCTCGGGTCCTGCGTGACCGACGGTGCGGTGGTGCGTGCGAGGCCGGATTCGCGGTCGAGACGACACGGCATCCGGGCGGACGGCATTTACTCCCTCGCGGGGGCGAGCGACCACCGGCCGGGACGACCTGGGCCGATCCCCGCCGGCTCGCATGCTCGCGTCAGCCATCTCGTCCCATCTGTCCATCGAGGGCCCGTCCAGACCGATGCCGCATTGCCCCCTTGATCCCGAAGTGCTGCGGGCGACCCTCGAGGCCGCCGGGCTGCGATGCACGCCCCAGCGGCTGGCGGTCTACGACCATCTCGCCCAGGCCGAGCACCATCCGACCGCCGAGGAGGTTTTCCGCGCGGTCCGCACCGAGGTGCCCCGGATCAGCCTGGCCACGGTGTACAAGGCGCTCGAGGCCCTGGTCGAGACCGGTGTGGCGGCGCGGCTGCCGGCCGTCGCGGGGGATTCCGGCGCGCGGTATGACGCCCGTCGTGACCCGCACTACCACTTCCGGTGCCTCCGCACCGGGACGGTCCACGACCTGCCCACGCACTTCGATCCCGACCTCGTCGCCCGGCTCGATCCCGAGCTGGCCGCCTATCTGAGCCGACGGGGTTTCCAGGTCACCGGGTATCGCCTCGAGCTTCTGGGGTTTCAGTCGCCCGCCGACGACACCCGGCGCGACGGCGCCCGGAACCTCACCGCGACGGCCGGCGATGGCGAGCGGCCGTCATGACCATCGCCTTCGACGAACCGGCCTCGCTGCTGCCGCTGGTCGACACCCACGCCCACCTCGACGACTCCCGCCTGGCCGGCGAACTGGACGGCGTCCTCGCCCGCGCGCACGAGGCGGGCGTGGTGCAGGTCGTGGCGATTGGCACGACGGCCGCCGACAGCGCCTCGGTCGTCGAGATGGCGCGGGCCCGGCCCGGCGTATTCGCCGCCGTCGGCATCCACCCGAATGAGGCCGCCGGGGCCGGCGAGGCCGACTGGAATGCGGTCATCGAGCTCGCCGGGCGTCCCGAGGTGGTCGCCATCGGCGAGACCGGGCTCGATCGCCACTGGGACCGCACCCCCTTTTCCGTGCAGCAGGAGTGGTTCGACCGTCACCTCGAGCTGGCGCACCGGCTCGACCGGCCCATCGTGATCCACGCCCGCGACTGCACCCGCGAGCTGATCGACCAGCTTCGCGCCCTGCGCCGCCCGGTACGCGGCGTGCAGCACTCGTTTACCGGCTCGTGGGAAGACGCCCGCGCCTTCCTCGATCTGGGCCTGCACCTCTCGTTCGCCGGGATGGTCACCTACACCAACAAGGCCCTCGACGCGCTCCGCGCGGTCGCCGCGCGGGTGCCGCTGGACCGAATCCTGATCGAGACCGACAGCCCCTACCTGAGCCCACACCCGTTCCGCGGCAAGACCAACGAGCCGGCGCGGGTCGCCGTGACCGCTCGTCGCCTCGCCGAGGTGCGGGGCGTCCGGCCCGCCGAGTTCGCCCTCGCGACCACCGAGAACGCGCGCCGGCTCTTCACACTCCCCCCCGACCGGGCGCTCTGAATCGCCCTTGCCGCACCGCCGCCCCAGGCCAGAAGTCCAGCCTGTGCGGCAGACCTTGCCCAGCCGCCAGGATTTCACCACGGGGGACTTGAAATTCTGGAAAAAAGTGGATTTCACCCCCTCGACTCCGATCACGGGCTAATCTTATTGTTGAGAGGGGTAGCGCGTGTCGGGCGAAGCATCGGCCCGTCATTTGCACTAATGATTCAATAGCCGCGGGATTGTAGAAACTGCCAATCACATCGCACGTCTCGCGTCTGAGGAGGCCGTTGCGGTCATGAACGCCGGGAATATGATCCGGAGCGCCTGGGAACTGGTGCCAATCCTGTTTCTGCTAATCGTGGGGAGCGTCATCGCCATCCGTAGCGGCGTTCCCGCGGCGGCGTCGCGACAGGGGCTGCGAGTCGTGATGGGGAATGTATCGCAGGTCTTTCTGCGAATCCTCGGCTACGTCGCAGTGATGCTGGTCGTCCACGAATACATCGGCATGCGAACGACCCTGGGCTGGTGAGAGCCTGTCCTGGGAACAGCCGTCGCGCAGGGTGGGCGAACCGCCGGGGGAAAGCCGTGGGCGATGGTGGGTTTCGCCCACCTCGCAACCATCGGACCGACTCTCCTGGACATGCTCTGAGAACCAGCCGCTTGTGGAACGCCGGCAAGAGCGCGGGTGCAGGCTCGAGCGGCTTCAGACGCCCCGCGCGGCCGGGTCCCAGAGGATCTTGTGAAGCTGGACCTGGAGCCGGATCGGCAGCCCAGACTCGAGAATCCAGCCAGCCAGCTCGGTGGGGCTCACCGCGCCGAAGGCGGTACTGAAAAGGACCGGGCAGCGATCGACCAGCCGGTGCCGGCGGACGATGTCGACCGCCCAGTCGAAATCGCCTCGGTCGCAGAGCACGACCTTGACCTCATCGGTCGGCCGGAGCCGGTCGAGGTTGCTCCAGAGGTTGGCCGCCGCCTCGCCCGAGCCCGGGGTCTTGATGTCGAGGATCACGCGGACACGCGGGTCGACCGGCACGATGTCGATGGCGCCGCTGGTCTCGAGCAAGACGGTCTTGCCGGCGTCGGCCAGGCGAGTCATCAGTGGGTGGACCTCCAACTGAAGCAGCGGCTCGCCGCCGGTGATCTCGACCAGGTCGCCGCCCAGCTCGTGCACGCCTTCGACGATCTGGTCGAGGCTTCGGATCGATCCCTCGAGGAACGCGTGCGGTGTGTCGCAATAGCCGCAGCGCAGGTGGCAGCCGGTCAGTCGGACGAACACGCAGGGCAGCCCGGCGAACGTGCTCTCGCCCTGGATGCTGCGATAGATCTCGTGCACGACCAGTGTTCCGTCAGGCTTCCGTTCGATCGGGCGGAGCCGGTGCCGGTGCAACAGCGGGATTGGCACGATCACCGCCGGGGTGGTCGCCCCGACATCCACGGCAATGGAGTCGTCCCTGCTGTCGGAGATCGTGGAGCCGGAAGACATGACCTTGCCCGGTTGTAAATCGTTTGTCGCGGCCTCGTTCCCCACCCATCATAACGGGTCCAGGCGGCGTTCGCCCAGAGCGGCTCCTCGTCTCGTCTCGTCTTGTCTTGCAGCGATCGGGGCGAGGTGATGTCGAGCTCTCGACAGTCAATCGTCGTGGAGCACCCGGCCGTTGTCCAGCCGGAAGGTCATCGGCGCCTCGAAGGACCAGTCCTTGTTCGGAGCCAGGGATCCGACGATGGCCTGGCAGCCCTTGGGCGGCTTCCAGGCCGGGTTCTCGCGGGCCAGGACGATGGCCAGGCGCTCGTCCCCTTCGGTCCGGCAGAGGCTCGACCGAAGCTGGCGATCGCAGCGCCGGCAGCCGGGTCGTGTCAGGACGATCTTCCACCGGCCCGTCGCCAGGTCGGCGTCGATGCGGATGGAGGGAATCAGGACAAACCGTCGCCCCAGGAACCGGTGCTTCTCGATCGTGAAGGCCTTCGCCGCGGCGATCTGCGCCTCGTCGAGGTTGCTGGTCACCGCGAGGAACCGGGGGAACATGATCGAGCCGATCACCATGCCGACGAAGAACGCCCCGAGGAGTGCTCCATCCAGGAGTCCGAATGTCTTGCCGTGCGGCCGGTCGGCGATGAGCGGCCGCCAGAGCAGCGTCACGGCCCCCGCCAGGTCGACGACGAGCAGCAGCCAGGAGGGCGACGGAACGTCGCCCAGGCAGCCGCACTCGGAGTAGCCGCGGGTCGTGCCGATCATCGAGATCGCAGCCAGCAGGACGAACAGGAGCCCAGCGGCCCGCTCGCTCACCCCCGGCCGGAGCCCGAGGACCAGGGCAACTCCGACGATCAGCTCCACCGAGGCGCCGACAAGTGCAAACGTCCCCTCAATCCCCTCGGGCGACGTGTCATAGATCTGGTAAAGCTTCAGCCCTCCCGCGAGGCACAGGAATGCGCCGAATCCGCGCGCGATCAGTGGTGTGCGGTATGGTTTCGGTGGACTGCTCGGGACCTGGTCGGGTGGTGTCGGGACTGCCATCAGGCGGTTCTCTCGGAGTGCCGCAGCCGCCGGCCCGGCCCGGCGATCGCGCGGGGCGCGTGGCCGGCCGGGCGAGAGTCCGCGCGGAGGACGGGACGAGACGGGACGAGACGAGACGAGACGAGACGAGAGCCGGATCGAGTCACTTCGCGTTCAACAACCGGTGCACCCGCGCGGCCTCGGTCTTGATGAAGTCGACCTCGAGGAACGGGTCGGCCGAGATCCGCTGGAACCGGACGTTGCCCTGCGTGTCGATCAGGAAGGTGCCGTGGAGCGGCTGGCTCTCGAAGTCGTCGTAGGCACGGTAACGCTTGAAGACCGCGAGCTTCGGGTCCGGCAGGAACGGCATCGGGAACTTGACGCCTTCCTTGTTGTTCTTGAGCGTCCGGGCGTCCTCGCGGTTATCCGTGCTGACCGCGACCATGTCCACGCCGAGCTTTTTGAGCGCCTCGGACTCCTTGCCGAACTCCTGGAGCTGCTGCATGCAGTGGGCGCACTTGCCGCCGAGGAAGAAGATCACGAGCACCTGGCGCCCGCGGTGCGATTCGAGCGACCACTTCTTGCCGGCCGTGTCGGTCCCCGCGAGCGGTTCGGCGGGGAACGGCGACCAGGTGAGCGGGCCGAGCGTGGTCAGGTCGATCCGCTCGATCGGCGTCTCGTCCGAGCCGGCCGACGGCGAGGCCGGCAGCGCCGGGGGTTTCCACGTCCTGTCGGCCTTCCACCGCGTGACGATCGTCTCGAGCCGGCGGAAGACCGGCGTGTCGCGGTCGGCCCAGCGGGCCGCCGGCACAAGCCGGGCGTACGCCTCACGCGCCTCCTTATCCTTGCCGACGGCCTCGAGAATCTCGACCAGCGCGGCCATCGGCGGGACCTGGTTGGGGTTCTGCTCGACGGCCTTGCGGGCAACGCTCTCGGCAAAGCCATAGTTCCGGGCCGCCAGGTGGGCGCGGGCCAGCGATTCGCCCCGCATCGCCGGTGCCTTGGCGAACCGCTCGAAGGCCGGGCCGCCCTCGCCGCGGGCCAGCAACTCGTAGCCCTCGAGCTCGATCTGCGCCGGCCTCGCCGCGGGGATCGTCAGTTTCCGGAGTGCCTCGATCTGCCGCGACAGGGCCTTCGCGTCCTTGCGGGCGGCGTAGGCCAGGCCCAGGGTGTACGCCCGCTGGAGCTGCTCCTGCGGGATGCTGGACCAGTCGATCGCGCCGGAGAGCGTGGCATTCACCAGGTCGTCCCACATCTCGTACCGCGCGAGGACCTCGGCCCAGCGAAGCCGCCCATATCGCTGCGGCGAGCCGCCGTCGTTCGGGCCGTTCTTCTGCGGGTCGCGCGGCTGTTCCACCAGGTTCCGCGCCACGGCGATCGCGTCGTGAACCCGGCCGACGTGGCTGTAGGTAGTGCAGAGCCACTGGTTATTGTGCGCGTAGTTGTGGATCTCGAACGGCATCACCCGGTCGCGGATCATGTAGGCGTGGTCGACCCGGGCCGAGCCCTCCTGCTGGTAGGCGGCGTCGCCGTATCGGTGCAGACCGGTGTAGGTGTGGCCGGGCATGTGCCAGGCATGTGCGATCCCCGGCGCGGTGCGGGCGAAGGTGGCCGCCGAGCGCTCGGCTCGCAACGGCTTGACCCCGTCCCAGAGATGAATGCGGTAATGGTGGGCGCCCGGGTGCATCGGATCGGCCTGGAGCACCGTGTCCAGCACGATATCCAGCGCCTGGCGGCTGCCGGCGGCGCCGGCCTGCCAGGCGACCATCACCATCCAGGCGCGGGCATCGATGTCGTCGGGGAACTCCTGGACGATCGTCTCAAGGCCGTGCAGCAGGCCCTGCCGATTGGCCTGGGGGCTTTTGGGATCCTTGTAGAAGGCTTCCATCGCCTCGATGTAGAGCACCTCGCGCCGCGAGGTCGCCGCCGGATTCACCCGCTTGCGCGCCTCCTTTACGAACTCGCGGGCGCGGCGGGCGTTGTTGACATTCGCCATCGCCATGCCCCAGTAGGCCATGGGGCAAGCCGGGTCGAGCTGGGCGGCCTGGCGGAACGACCGCTCGGCCTCGAAGTACAGGAACGAGTGGAGCTGCGCGACCCCCTGGTCGACGAACGCCTGGGCGCTCGGATTCTTCGTCGTGATCGGGAACCGAACCTTGCCCATGCCGGGCATCAGGTAGGCGGAGTGTCGCGGCCCCTCGTTGAACGGCTCGCCGTGCACCGAGTGCCCCGGCGCCGGGACGGCCGGGTTCGATTCGGAGGCCGAGGCCGGGGGTTTCGTCGGCTCGTCGCCCGCGACCCGGCGCGGGCCGTACAGGCCAACCACGAACGCGGCCATCAGCCCGACGCGGCGCAATTGTCGATGCATCGGCGAGTTCTCCTGCCCGGTCGGGCGAGAGGATGGACACGGCGGTCGATCCAGGAACGGCCGCCGATACGTCTGTGCGCACCGCCAGTTCCGTCGGGAGGGGCCGAGCGGATCGGCGACAGGGCGGTCAACCGATTGTGACAGCACCGCCCCAGAATATCGAGATCCTACTCCCGCCGAGGTCGTCCGCCTCCCAGATTTGGCCATTCAGCGGTCCGACCGCTGCAATCGGCGGTATTCGCGCGGGGTGCAGCCGAAGGACTGCCGGAACGCCTCGTTGAATCGGCTGAGCGAGCCGAACCCCGAACCGAACGCGATGTGCACGATCGACTCCCTGGTGGTCACGAGCAGCCGCTGGGCGTGCGAAAGCCGGTGCTGGGTGACGTACTTCATCAGCGTGGTGCCAAAGGTCTTCTGGAACAGGGCCATCGCGTAGTTGGGGTGCAAACCCACGTGCTGACCGATCGTCTCGGCGGTCAACGGCTGCGTGTAATTCTGAGCGATGAAACAGGCCATCTGCTCCGCACGGCTCAAATGCCGCTGGTCCAGGACGGCGGGCGACTTCCGCTGCGGGCGGCGCGGTGTGTCTGCCGCCACGCTCTGCGCCAGCCGACGCAATCGGGCCTCGACCTCCAGCAAGCTGGCATGGCGGCGCTCGCCCGAGCCGTCCAGCACGTCCTCGTTCCACAGCTCGAACCGCGAGCGGTCCAGCGCCAGGCGACCCTCGTCGGGCTCGATGAGGATCTCGCCACGAAGGATTGATTGCGTGAACTCGTCCGCCAGGCCCCACTGGAGGAACCATGCCAGGGGGATCGTCATCACGAAATACGGCGTCGGGCATTCGAAGGCGACGATCTGATGCGAGACCCCGGCCCAGAAGACGGTCAACCGCCCCGCAGGGACGACGACCTTCCGGCCGCCCATGAGGTAGACCAGCCGCCCATCCTCCAGCAGGTTGAGCTCGATCTCGTTGTGCCGGTCGCCACGCGGCATCGTCGTCGGCGTCCAGCGCACGCAACTGAACCCGTAGGGCGAGAAGTCGGGGCGGGTCGGATCGAAGCGGGCCATGGACCTTAGGATCCCGCAAGAAGTTCCCCAGTTCAAGGGAGAAATGAGGGTCTTGTTGTAAGACAATCCGGGCATGTCGGGTCCATCGCGGCTGACCGGTCCCGCCGCTGGCGGGATGGCCGGTGGACCGCAACGGGCTCGCGATGGCCACGCTGGACTCTGGCTGCGAACTGAATCCGACCGCCTCGGCGGCGGGAAAGGAGTGCATCAGATGAACTTCAGAACTTTCCGGATCTTCCGACTGACGGCCGGGTGGTGTCTGGCCATGCTCGTCCTCGTCGGCGGCGCGCCGGCCGCCGATGTCGAGCAATGGGGCGTCTGGGAGGTGTCACTGAACGGGCCTCGCGCGGGTAATCCCTACCTCGACGTGGAGCTTTCGTGCACGCTGCGCCATGAAGGCGACAGCGTAACGGTGCGGGGCTTCCACGACGGCGACGGCGTCTACAAGGTCCGCTTCTCGCCGCCGGCGCAGGGCTCGTGGAGCTACCTGACGCGGAGCGACCGGCCGGAGCTCGACGGCAAGTCCGGCTCGTTCACCGTCGGGCCGCCCTCGGTGAACAATCACGGGCTGGTCCAGGTCTTCCAGACGTTCTACTTCCGCCACGCCGACGGCACGCCCTATCACCAGTTCGGCACGACCTGCTATGCCTGGGTCCACCAGCCCCGCGAGCTCCAGGAGCAGACGCTCCGGACGCTCGCCGCCGCGCCGTTCAACAAGCTCCGCTTCTGCGTCTTCCCCAAGAGCTATTACATCGCCAACAAGAACGAGCCGGATCTGTTTGCCTTCCAGAAGGGTGCCAACGGCAAGTTCGACTTCAGCCGGCCGGACCCGGTGTTCTGGCGCCTGTTCGAGCGTCGCATCCTCGACCTGCAAAAGCTGGGCATCGAGGCGGACATCATCCTCTGGCACCCCTACGACCGCTGGGGCTTCTCGCAGATGAGCGACGCTGAGGACGACCGGTATCTGCGGTACTGCATCGCCAGGTTCTCGGCGTATCGCAACGTCTGGTGGTCGCTGGCGAATGAATACGACTTCATGACGGACAAACGGCCCGGCGGCCACGGCGGCAACAAGCAGTGGGAGGACTGGGACCGGTTCTTCTCGGTCCTCGAGAAGGAAGACCCGCACCACCGCCTGCGCGGGATTCACAACGGTCGCAAGTGGTATGACCACACGAAGGAGTGGGTGACGCACGCCAGCATCCAAAGCTCGGACATGAACGGCGGGGTCCGCTTCCGCGCCCGGTATCGCAAGCCGGTGATCTACGACGAGTGCCGGTACGAGGGCAACATCTCGGCGGGCTGGGGCAATCTCACCGCGAGCGCGATGGTCCAGCGTTTCTGGCTCGGCACGCTCAGCGGCTGCTACGTCGGACACGGCGAAACCTACAAGCACCCGCAGGACATCCTCTGGTGGTCGAAGGGTGGCATCCTGCACGGCCAGAGCCCGAAGCGCATCCAGTGGCTGAAGGACTTCATGGCAAAGGCCCCGGCCTTCCACGAGCTCCGGCCGATGGGCGACGACAAGGGATTCTTCCTGCTCGCCAGGCCCGGCGAGTATTATTTGCTCTACTGCCCGGACCAGCGGAGCCGGACGTTAACGCTCGCCGGCGATCGCCCGTACAGGGTCGATGCGATCGACCCGTGGGAGATGACCGTCACGCCCGCGGGCACGGCAAAACCCGGCGAGTTCACCGTCTCGGCCCCGAAGCCGGACCTCGCGTTCCGCTTCACACCGTACGGGCCCGGCGAGAAGATGCGCCCCGAGGCCCGGCCCACCGCCTCGGTCACCGAGGGCCAGCCTCTCCTCGCGGAACGCGGCCCGGTGGGGACGGCCGCCGGCCGCCCGCCCATGATGAGGCCGCGCGTGGTCGTCCTGTCGGACTTCCCGCCGCTGGACGTCATCCCGGTCGGAGCGGGCCACGGCCCGGCCGAGCGGCGCAGCGACCCGGATGACGTGCAGTCGACGGTCCGCTTCCTGCTCTACTCCAATGACTTCGACGTCGAGGGGCTGGTGGCCTCATCGGCCACCCTGGCCAACGTGGCGAGGAAGCCGAACATCCTGAGTATCCTCGACCGCTACGACCGGGTGGATGAAACCCTCAGGCGGCATGATCCTCGCTATCCCACCGCCGAGAAATTGCGTGCGGTCACCTGGCAGGGCCGGTCGGGAACCTACGGCAAGCCGGCCGAGGGAATCGTCGGCGCCGGCAAGGATAGCGAGGCGTCGGAGGCGATCATCCGGCTCGTGGACCGGCCCGACCCCCGGCCGGTCTGGATTTGCGTCTGGGGCGGCCCGGCCGACCTGGCGCAGGCGATCTGGAAGGTACGGGCGACACGCAGCCCCGCCGAGCTGGAGCATTTCCTCGGCAAGCTCCGTGTCTACCTGATCGCGAAGCAGGACGGTTCGGCCCAGTGGCTGCTCGACTCGTTCCCGAGCCTGTTCATGATCCTCTCGGAGCGGAACTACATGGGCATGTTCTGGGACATGCGCGGCTCCGACCCGAAGCTCGCGGACCTGTCGTGGATCAACGAGCACATCCGCAACGGACACGGACCACTGGGCGCCTGCTATCCGGAAAGCGGGGCGAATCCGCGGACTCCAGGGGTGATCGAGGGGGACTCGCCCTCGTTCCTGCACCTGGCCGGCGCGGTGCGCGGGGTGAACGACCCCGAACAGCCCAATCAGCCGGGCTGGGGCGGACGCTTCATCCGCCGAGACCCCTCCCGGAATCACTGGTTCGATGACCCGGCCGGTGCGGAGACCGTCTGGCGGTGGCGCACCGAGGTGCAGCAGGATTTCGCGCGTCGCGCGGACTGGATGCGACAAGGTCCCGGACGCTGATCAGATGTAATACTCCACCAGGTTCTCGGGCGTCTCCTGCGCCCAGTCGGGCTGAAGGCGCGGCCGGGCGGACAGGACGGCGCTGGCGACCTGGTGGGCCTGGGCGCGCAGCTCGGGCACGGCCGTGGTCTCCCACAGGGTCCCCTTCAACAGCGGCCCGAGGGCGAAGAGGACATCCGAGGGCTTGCCCTCGCGGTCCACGACAGCGAAATCGGGGGTGACCTCGATCCCCATGTCCAGCTCGTCGGGGCGCACGAGCCCGCGCTCGAGCAGGCTTTGCATGAGCGCACCCGGCTCGTCACCGGGCGCCTCGCGCGGCCCGGTGCAGTTCAGTATCAGGGCCACCGCCAGCTCGCGCGGCGAGCCGTCGTCGCCCGGCTCGACCGTCGCGACGATGTGGTGGCCCTCGCACCGAAGCGCGCCGAGCTTCCCCTTGTGGATGACCAGTCGGCCCTCGTTCTGGGCGTCCGCGATGATCGCGGCGACCGATGGCGGAATCCGGTGCCGCACGACGTTCCACCGTGTCCGATAGTGCCGCGCGAACGCCCGCCGGTCGGCCGCCGGGAGATTCCGCCAGATCCGCTGCGTGTACGGCCGCAGCTTGTCCACCACGATCGCCGGGTTCATCCCCGCCGCGCGGACAATCGTACAGTGCTCCTCGATCATCTCGGCCAGCGCGCGCAGGCCCATCGTCTCGACGGCCTCGGGCGGGAACGCGGGATAATCGCTCCCCTTGAAATGCGCGAGCGGCAACAGCCCGGTGCGCGAGACCGTGTGCACGGTCCCGCGCCAGCCGAGCGAGCGGAGCGTCAAAAATGCGTCGATCATCGTCAGTCCGGTGCCGACCAGAAGGACATCCTCGCCCGCGTCGGGCAGCCGCTCCTGCCAGCCGCGCCAGGGGTTTCCGCAATACGCTGGATGATCACGCACCGGCCCCGGCGGGACGATGTCGTGCGGCGCGGGATTCCCCGTCGCCAGCACGACCCGGTCCGCGTCCACGGCGTCGCCGGCCCGCAGCACAATCCGCGCGACCCGGCCAATCCCGGCCGGCTCCAGGTCGATCACCTCGTCCTCGACCAACTCGATCTGCACCCGACCCGGCCCGACCACCGGATGGACGTGCCAGAACAAAATGTCCTGGAGGTAGTCGCCATACACCCGCCGCGGCATGAACTGCTCGCGCACCTCGGCCAGCGGTATCTCCGAGAACTCGCACCGGGTCCGCAGCCAGTCGACGAAATGCGACGGCAGGTCCGGGAACGCCGACATGTTCCGCGCCACAACATTCAGCAGATGGTCGGGATGCGTCGTCCCATACGCAACGCCGCGCCCCGTCG
>JAKAUH010000083.1 GCA_021818605.1 Planctomycetota bacterium | reverse complement strand
TCTGACGATCTGTAACCCGACCCGGGGCATCGGCCGTTCGCCATCGCGCGGCCCACCGGAACGTTGGGCGCGGGTCTCTCAGCGCTGCGGCGCGGGCGCCCTGTCATACAGCGAGTCGCATGGGACCAGCCGGGCCGAGTCGCCGTCGTGCACGGCCATCCGTGCGCCGGGGTAGATCGAGCCGCCGGCATATTTACCGTCCTTTGTGAGTGCGTAGAACAGCACGTTCCCCGCCAGCCGGCCATCCTTGCGGCGCCGACTGGGATCGCGGGTGCAGCGGGCGGCGATCGTCTTGCAGGCGTCCATGATCGCGTCCTTCGGCGACAATCCGCGGCGCATCCCCTCGACGATCAGCGTGCTCGAGAGGTTCAGCAGGTTCAGCTCGCCGACGCCCGTCGACCCGGCTGAGCCGACCTCGTTGTCGAGGAATAATCCGGCGCCCAGGATGGGCGAATCGCCGACGCGGCCGGGGATCTTCCACGAGAGGCCGGAGGTGGTCGTCGTGCAGCCGATGTCGCCGTGGGTGTCGAGTACCGAGCAGTGGATCGTGCCGGTAAGGCGGGGCTGGATCGCCTCGCGGATGAATGCGGCGACCTTTTCATCGGGCGGCGGGACCCAGTCGTCGTGGGGGTCGCGGGTTTCTTTCCAGTGCAGCCAGATCTGCCGGGCCTCGTCGGTGAGCAGGTTGACCTCGGGAAACCCGTGGGCGCGAGCGAAGCGCAGGGCTCCGTCGCCGACGAGCAGCACATGACGTGAGCGGCGCATCACCATGCGGGCCACGGCGGCGGGGTGCACGATGTTCCGCAACGAGGCGACCGCGCCGCCTCCGTGAGTCGGGCCGTGCATCACGGCGGCGTCCAGCTCGACGACGCCGTCCTCGTTGGGCAGGCCGCCCAGACCGACCGAATGGTCCCTGGGATCGGCCTCGACGATGGCCACACCCTCGATGGCTGCGTCGAGCGGGTCGTGCCCGGCCTTGACCAGTTCGATGGCCCGTGCGACCGCCTGCAATCCGTTGGCGCTGGAAATCGCCAGCGGCCGCCGGTCGCCGGCGGGCTTCGCCGCCTTCGCGCCGATGGCCAGGGTGCCGGCACTCGCCGCGGCCGTCGAGGCCATGAAATGACGTCGGCTCATCGCTCGCCTCATGAAGTATCGACTCCTCCGGAATCGAGCATCCGGATCGGATCAGGACCGTGCCTCCTCACCCTGGCCGCCTACGAACGATAGCCGAGGGCGCGACAAGGTTCAAGCTGTGCGGCATTCAGTCCGCCTGGATGCGCAGGCTCGTCCCGTTGGGCAGGAGGACGATGATGCGCAACCCCGAGGCGATCAGGTACTCCTCGCCCGGGTCGAGATCGCGGTCGTCGGGGGCAACGAGGTGAGTGCCGTTGACCGGGGGCCGGGTCCCACCGCCGCGGCGGGGGACGCCGTTGACAAAGAGGATGCCGCCGTCAATGGCGCGCAGCGTGAAATGGCCGCGGCTGACAAACAGGTCCGAGCCCGTGCTACAAGAATGCAGCACTCCCTGCCCGGTGCCCGGGACAATCCGCGTCGGCCGGTAGGCGGGATCAAGATACTCGGGCGCTCCGCCCTCGCTCCGGCCGACGACGACCGGGTGATCGGGCGTGAGCCGCAGCGCATACCCGGGCCGGTCGTCGCGGTCGGGGAAGATGGTGGACCAGACGGTCACCTCGCCCCCCGAGAGGATCACGAGGCTGACGTCCGATTCATCGGCGCCACCGGTGTCGTCGCGGCCGCTCTCGTTGGCCTGCCATGCCTGTCGCGGCGATCGGTTGTTCATCCGACGCGGCCGCCATCAGATCAGGCCGAGGGATGGCGCACCTCGGCCGGGGTCCTCGTCCTCGACGGCGGCCCGAACCGCTCCGTCCGGCTCCGCTGACGATCCCGACGCGCCATCCACGTCACCTTACCGCGGCGCTCGCCGCGTCTCAAGCCCCCTCACGCGCGAGTTCCACGCGGACCAGTCCCGACCGAGCCGAGCCGAGCCAGACCGAGATTCGTCTCGTACCGGGGGCCAGACCGAACCGCTCCGCTCCCATTCGATCCAACCCCTGCTCGGTCGACTCCGGCACCCTTACTCGATCACGTCCGGCGGCGATCTCCATTCCGGCCCCAGTCGATTGAGCCGCGCGATGACCTGGTCCACTGTCGGACCGCGCACCTCGCCCGGCAACTTCGGCAACGGCATGGCCGCGCTCGCCTTCGACTGCACCCGCGGCCACTCCGACGCGATCCCGTAGCAACCCAGAACCGCCAGCACCAGCACCGCCAGCAACCCAGATTCACCCATCACGCGTTTCACGAACATCATTCAAAAACTCCTCGCTTCTTCCGGCCCGGCCCTGCCCAGCCCAGCCCAGCCCTTTCTGCGTCTCTCCTGTCTTAATATTTTAGGACTAATGGGCCTGGGGTCAAGGAGGGGCGGGTGTCGGGAGAAGCCGGCCCTGGAAGGGCGAGACACCCCAGCTCGAGGCGACCCGCCTGGTGCATGCGTGGCGTGAGTTCCTGGCATTCCGGACAAACGCGCGAGTCATCGCTGCGGGCACCGAGTTACGAAAGGCCGAGGCAATCGCAGCCAGGTCCTTGCTCTACTGGTACTCAAACATCCTCATGCGATTTCGTGGCTTCGCCCATCGAGCGCTGGGTGATGTCGAGGCTTTCGTGATGTCCAGGATGCTGTCGCCCGTAGGCGCCGAGGCCCTGAGCGAGTACGCTGGTTGATGGAGTGCGGCGGTGATTCCCTGTCATCA
>JAKAUH010000387.1 GCA_021818605.1 Planctomycetota bacterium | reverse complement strand
TTCGACAGCACCCGCGTCCAGGAACGTCGCCACCGTCCGGGCGCCGTAATCGGCGGGCGGGTCGATGTAGGCATCCTTGGCTTTGAGGACCCTGTATAGACCGACGATCCCCGCGTCGATCCAGGGGTTGCCCGTCCTCGGGAAGTCGATCGTGATGACTTCGTCGTTGAACCTTGCTGTTTTCGCCTTGGCCACTTCAATCCTCCTCGGCGATCAAGGTGCCGAACCCCCGGGCACTGCTCTTGCCGATCCCCCAGCGCAGCGGCAGCCCGTAGTTGACCCGGATCGATCCCTCGAATCCGAGCAATTCGACGCCGGGCTTCAGAACTTGCAGACCGCAAGGGCGCAGGGCGACCTCAGCATGCAACCGCTCGGCCACGTGCAGCCCGATGGACTTGGATAGCGATAGCATGTTGCCGATCACGACGCGCTCGAGCAGGCGGCGACGCTCATCGCCGGTGGACCGCTCCCACTGGCGATGGTTCTCCTGGTTGAGTCCCAGGTATGGGGTGAGGAAGCGGTATCGGATCGCCTTGGCCGTGGGGCCGATCTCGACGCGACCGGAATCGACCTCCCGCCGACGGACGTGCACGGTCTCGCGGCCGAGCGTGAATCCATCGAACGGGGGCAAGGAGCGCAGTAGTAAGGCGCCCTCAGCGATCCCGGCGAGTTCGGCGAGGCCGGTGCTCACGTCGTAGCGAATCAGGGGCTGTTGATGGATCAGTCCATCGTCGCCGTGCTGGTGGAATTCGGGCCGATCGGCCCGCCGGATCACCGCGCCCCGGAGCCATCGAGCATGCGCTATCGTCAGCCGGATGCCCAGGTCGTGGCGGACAATCGTAAAATCGATGTTCTTCGAAACCGTGTCGATCAAGCTCACCTCCTGGGCGCCGTGGGATGTCTGTGTCTGTGCTCGCCAAGCGGTCAAGTGGGGACAAAGAGAATTCAGAATCCCCTACTGATCGAACCTTCGGACTACCTTGCGAACCTCGTTGACGACGGCCTCGAGCAGTTCCGCCGGCCCGATGACTTCACATGCCGCCCCCCAGGACAGCACCCAGCGCTTCACCTCGATGAGGCTGGAAAGTTGCATGGTGAGGACTAGCCCACCTTCAGCTTCGGCCTCGATCTTCTGGCTATGATGCCACTGCCTCTCGGCGATCCGGCCGGCGACGCTGGGTGCGAAGCGCAATACGACCCGGTGATCGCCGTCGCCGCGAACGGCGCGGAAGCTGCCCTGAAGGTAATCCCCGACCCGAAAATCGGCCGGCCGGTCGAACGTCTCGCCGGTCGTCTGGACGGACCGGATCCGCTGCACCGCGAACATCCGGACTTCCCGACGGAGATGGCAGTACCCGACCGAGTACCAGCCATCCTCCAGGAGGGCCAAGTCGTACGGGTCGAAGGAACGATAATTCGTCTCGTCCCGACTGGCGGTCCAGTAAACCATCTCCAGCCGTTGGCGGCGGACGACCGCCCTCGTCAGCGCGCGGAATACCTCGGCGTCGTAGCGAGGCCGGGCCCCCGGCAGGACCGCAAAGAGGTCGGCCCGCGCGTCGAGTCGCACCGAGACCCCGTCCGGCAGCATCGCGCCGAGTTTCTCGATCGCGCCCTGCAGGTCCGACTCGAACGGCGTCCCCTCCACGTTCCGCAGCATCCGCTCGGCCAAGTACAGCGCGACCAGTTCCCCTTCGGTCATCTGGAAATGCGGCAGACGGTAACTGGGCTCCGAGTAGCAATAGCCGTTGCGGCGTGTGTCGAACTCGACGGGTGCGCGCAACTGATCGCGGAGGAACTCGATGTCCCGGCTGACGGTCCGAGTGCTGACCTCCAGGCGGCGAGCCAGCGTCGTGGCGTTGGGCCACTCGCCTGCCCGCATCGCCTGATCAATCGCCATGATGCGCCGCATCAGCGGTCGTGACGCCCGATACATCGCCCATCCCTCGTGGTTGGCCGACCCACATCCGCGTGAAGCAAGGGTCACGATTGATGTCGGATGTCAACATCTCACGCGATTGCGGCTTGATGTTAGCCACATTCTAGGAGGGATGGTAGGACATCCACGGTCATGTCTCCAAAAAATTCGTGCTAACACGCGCATGCAACCAAGAGCGATCAACTGGGAACGCCCAGCTAACCCGATGAGACCACGGGCCTTGATCCCTCCATCGAAACCGTCGGCAATGAGGATGCGGGGCGACCTGGGGTCCACACGAATGCACGGTCGCACCCACGGTCTATGCAGGCATGAACTTCGCGTCCCAGTCTTCCCGATTGCCAAGGCCGCTATCGGCGCGATACTATTCTCCGCGGTCGGTTAGCAGGAATCCGGGCGGTATGGTGGCCAAGAACTCGACGAGCGTCGAATCAGCACGATACGATTCTCGACGGTTGGTTAGCAGGAATGCCGCGTGCTCAGGCGACCGAAAGTTAGCAAGAAAGTTTGCAGCAGCAAACCCATAGAAAGTTAGGGGACTGTCGCGTTCCGGGGCCTGACGGGGGGCCGAGGGTGACAGTTTGCGCGGTGCGGCAGTGGCCGTCGCCGCAGCACAATCGCAAGGGACATAGGAACTTGCGGCCAGGCGAGGCGCGCTGTCGCACCACGTCGACTGTCAACTGCTGGTGCGGACCGATGCGACAATCCCAAAGTTAGCAAGGTGGCGATTCACCGAAGTCCTTAACTTCCAAGAGATTGAGCTAAACGGAGAGGTGACCGAGAGGCCGAAGGTGCGGCACTGGAAATGCCGGTCGGACCAACGGGGACATTCCTGCGCGGA